>DATGUT010000363.1:0-3537 GCA_035301185.1 Salinisphaeraceae bacterium | reverse complement strand
CATCCTGTTTTTACGATGAAGGAATCGACGTGGCAGCAGACACAATGAAGACAACAGACTTGAACAGCCGTTACGGCTTGAATCCGGCACACAGCGAAGTGGTGCAGGCATGCCAGGCCATCGAGCCGGGTGCTGCGCTGGACATGGGCTGCTCGAGCGGGCGCAATGCTCTGTATCTAAGCCAACTTGGCTTCAACGTGACGGCAATCGATGCCAATCCGGATGCCATCGACATGTTGCAGACGATCATCGAACGGGAGCAGCTAACCAACATCCAACCACAGGTTTATGACATCAACGAGGCCAATCTCGGCGCGAGCTATGACTTCATCGCCTGCACCGTGACCCTGATGTTCCTCAATCCGGCGCGCGTCGCTGCCGTTCTCGCCGACATGCAGCAATGCACCCGGCCCGGCGGCCACAACCTGATCGTCGCCGCCATGGACACCGACGCATACCCCTGCCCCGTCAACTTTCCGTTCACGCTGGGCCCAGGCGAGTTGAGCGCAGCTTACGAAGGCTGGGAACTGCTCAAGTACAATGAAGATCTGGGCACCATGCATAACGGCGCCCAACTGCAGTTTGCGACCATGCTTGCGCGCAAGGCCGGCTAGCGGCGAGCCGATCCTGCCACCCTCTGAGCCTGTCCGCCTCGCGTTATCCCCAGGTTTCGGCCGCATGCCATATAATCTGCGCCATAATGAGCATGGCCGGGACGGTGATGACAATTTGTTCATCTTCCCATCCGGCTAAAACGCGACTATTGACTCCTAAGCGGAGGGTTACGGGCCGGCCGTCCAGACGGTCAGCCAAACAGAGGGTACTCCACATGCGTTTCCTATATTTCGCGGCAGCTGCACTGGTTGCGCTCGGCCTGCCTTTCGGCGTGGCGCATGCCTCGATGGTTTCGTACAGCCAGCTCTATGTCTTCGGCGACAGCCTGTCGGATGTTGGCAATATCTACGAGTTGACGGACCACAATGTGCCGGTCTCGCCGCCTTATGCGCAGGGGCGTTTTACCAACGGCAAGGTCTGGGTTCAATATCTCGCTGAGGATCTCGGGCTGGGCCCGGTCACGGCCAGCCTGAATGGCGGCAACGATTTCGCCTATGGCGCCGCACAGACAGGCCAGACGATCGCACACAAGGGCCTGGATGTGATCGACCTGCCCGCCCTCGACCTGACCGCGCAACAGGTTCAGTACCAGGCCAGTGCCCCGGCGCCGGCGAGCGACGCGCTGTACACGCTTTGGATCGGCGCCAACGACATTTTCGCGTTCATCAACCTGTACTTGGATGGCGAGCTGGCTTTTAGTGACGCCGGCACATTCATCAGCCAGGCCACATCCAACGTGGGCGTCGCCGTCGAAAGCCTGGCCGATAGCGGCATGAATCACATGCTGGCGCTGAACTTACCCGACTTGAGCAAAACGCCCGAGGTGATGGCGGCGGCCAGTACAACCGAGAACCCCTCGGCCGCGCTGGCCCAGGTCAGCGACCTTACGCGCATGTTCAACGCTGCGCTCGCCTCCAGGCTACAAGACGCGGCCAAGGAAAAAGACTTCGATCTGACTCTGGTCGATACATTCACCCGGGTCAATCAAGCTGCCGCCGACCCGCAGGCATTTGGTTTCAGCAACGTCACCGACCCATGCTGGACCGGAACCCTGGGCGATCCGCTGTCAGGCATTATTTGCAGCCACCCTGAGGATTATTTGTTCTGGGACGATGTCCACCCGACTTGGCGCGGCCACCAGCTCATGGCCGAACTCGCACTGGCAACACTGCGCACAGATGCAACGTCGGTGCCGGAACCCGGCAGCGGCGCCCTGTTTCTCTTCGCGATCCTGGTCATGGGCGCGACTCTTGCTCGGCGACGTCGTAGCGCTGCAGCGGCAAAAAATAGTTGCGCAGAATAATGAGCGCCGCCTGTCCGCATCATGGACTCGCAGCAAGCCAGCTTGACCCGGACGATTTACATGAAATGCAGCACGAAGCCACGGAAAATGGCCAGGCCAACCCAACTGTTACTGATGAAGGCCTTGAAATAGTCGCCCGGAGCACGTGACTGGATCAGACGAATCTGCCAGGCATACATCAGGGCAGAAGCGACCAACGCCAGCAGTGGAAACAGTGACAGGCCACCAGCGACATTGCTCCGCCACCAAGTCTGGTCAAGGAGCAATCATCGCCGCAAAGAAACCTGCTGATGAAATGATCTGGCCGCATGGATCTCGTTTCATGTCCCGTAATTGCGTATTCAACTCAAGAACAGTGCCAGGATGAAGGCACTTAATGCGGCCGCAACGAACGGCCAAAACCTTTCGATGATGGCAGCTCTGTAATGAGCCAGGTCTGTGAGTGTACTGCCAAGCGCAGGAGGCGCCGCCAAGGTGCCTTGCAGCCATGCGCGCAAAACAGCCAGGGCCAATGCCGCCAGGCTGAATGCGGCAATGGCCAATAGGTAAAGCGATGCGCCGCTAAAGACAAAACCTCTGAGCTTGAAGAAGTCGCTCAGCAACAGATGCACACCAAAAAAGATCAGGCCGACGGCAAGCATCAGGTTGATCAAGAGTCTCACCGTCGGCGAGCTGCCGCGGTCATCGCGTTTATAGGATTGCGCCCGCTGTTGCTTTATTTGCTGTTTTGATTCGTCGCGCCGCAGCCTGAACAGGATGGCAGCCAGCATAACGCCTAAAAGCACGGCAAGAGTCAACGTCAAGCCATAACGGGCGTTGAAGGTATCGAGAGCCGCATCAGCCGGTGTCCGTGGATCATAAAGCACAGGCACCGCAGCACCTTGCGTCGTTACAAATGTCGGATTGAACAGATCAAGCAAGCCGATTCGCGTCTTCAACGCGTAAGCATTACCCTCGACGCGGTAGCGCACGTGCAAACTGTAAGTGTGTTCGAGCACCTGCCCCGTGGTCGCAACCCAGCCGGCTCGCTGCTGAGTTTCCCACATAAAGGACCCCGCCAGCAGCACGAGCAATAGAACAACAATCCAAACCAGCGCGCGAGACCGAACAGCCATGCAGTTTCCCCCTTGTTCTGCTCTACTGCCATGGTTTAGCCTGTTCGCTGAAAGCAACCGGCGCACCGCATGCAGAATACGGGCAGGCATGGGTTCTTCCATCTGCCGGCGGTGGCAAAGCGATGACATGCCGTATTCACAAAAACACGTTCTGCTCACCATTGCCTGGCTGTGACATCTCCAAAAACGAGCCCCCAACACCAGATCAGATGCAATTTGCCATTCAACATCATGCAATTGCCATTTATATTCAGGTTGTCTTCTGTGCGCGGGGACGACGCGGCCTGCCTTGTGCACCACTCGTACGCAAAAGGCTTGAACTCCAAGCGGCGCATTGAGATACTTCAAGCGAATACCAAAAGCCGGCAAGCTGTCACCTGCGCCACCGCAGGGAGGAGGCAAGCATGAGTAGCGGGACTGCGCAGGATTCAGGAAAACGCCGCGAAACCTTTTCCGGGAGAGGCTCCTTCATTTTTGCGGCCATCGGCTCAGCAGTCGGACTCG
>DATGUT010000362.1:0-12925 GCA_035301185.1 Salinisphaeraceae bacterium | reverse complement strand
TGATGAGGTCGAGGCCACCGGCATGGTGCTGGATACCGGCGACGGCGATCATTACTGTCACCCCGTGCCTGGCAGCCTGCGCCCTATTCCCTGGAGCCACAGACCCGGCGGCCAGTTGATCACGCAAATGCATACGCCGGCCGGCGAGCCGTTTGCCGGCGACTCCCGCACCGTGCTGGCGCGGGTGCTGGAGCGCCTGGCCGAGCGTGGCCTGACACCGGTGGTCGCGACCGAACTCGAGTTCCGCCTGTTTGACAGCGAACCGGATGCCCAGGGCAGGCCTCGCCCGGCCAGGCGCACCTCGGTTTATGGCTGGCCGTCACAGCTTTATGGCCTGGATGAGCTGGATCGCCTGGATCAGTTGCTGGCCGATATCGAGCGCGCCTGCGCGGCCCAGGATCTGCCTTTCGACACCTTGATTGCCGAACAGGGTGAGGCGCAATACGAAATCAATCTCAAGCATGTGCCGGATGCGCTGCTGGCCGCCGACCAGGCCCTGCTGCTCAAGCGCACGATCAAGGCCTGTGCCGAACAACACGGCATGGCCGCGAGCTTCATGGCCAAGCCCTACGGCAACTCCTCGGGCAATGGCTTCCACGTCCACGCCAGCCTGCTGGATGAAGCAGGCGACAACGTGCTGGTCAGTGATGGCGAGCCATCGCAGATGCTGCTGCAAGGTGTGGCTGGCCTGATCGAGACCATGGCCGATGCCACGGCACTGTTCGCGCCGCATGGCAATTCCTACCGCCGGTTCCAGCTGGGCAGCTATGCGCCGATGTTCGGCAACTGGGGCATCGACAACCGCACCACCGCGTTGCGCATTCCCTTGTCGGAACCCGTGGCGACACGCATCGAACATCGCGTTGCCGGGGCGGATGCCAATCCGTATTTGGTGCTCGCGGCCATTCTGGCCGGCATCGATCATGGTATTGGCAATGCCCTGATACCGCCGCCGGAGACCCGGGGCGATGGCTATGCCAGTGCGGAAAACACCACGTCCCTGCCCGACGGCTGGGGCTCGGCACTGAGCGCATTCGAGCGCTCGGCCTTCATCAACGAATACTTCGGCTCCGACTATCAGCACTGGTACAGCGCCTGCAAGCGCCAGGAACGCGAAAAGCTGCGTGCCATCGTACCTGCGGCCGAATATGAGTTTTATCTGTCCACGGTTTAAGCCAGGAATTCCGCATGAGCGCACAAGCAGAAACCGTCGCCGCCCGAGACAGCGGCGCCACCCCCTACCCCGACTCCTACTATGCGGCAAGCGCCAACCCGGCACCGGCGCGGCCGTCGCTGAGCGAGCACAAGAGCACGGACGTGTGCGTGATCGGCGCCGGCTTTTCGGGCATCGCGACCGCGCTGTCGCTGGCCGAGCGCGGTTATCAGGTGGTCGTGCTGGAAGCCGCGCGGGTCGGTTGGGGCGCCAGCGGGCGCAATGGCGGGCAGATCGTGAATGGCTACAGCCGCGATCTCGATGAAGTCAAAAAGCGCTACGGCGAGGATGCCTTCCGTGCGCTGGGCGAAATGACGTTCGAGGGCGGGGAAATCATTCGCGCGCGCATCGAGCGCTACGCCATCGATTGTGACCTTGTGCATGGCAACGTCTTTGCCGCCTTCAACAAGAAACAAATGGCCGGCCTGCACAAGCGCACCGAACTGTGGCGCCAGTTCGGCCATGAGGATTTCGAAGTGCTGGATGCCACCAGCATCCGCCGGCACGTAAACACCGATATTTACGTCGGCGGCCTGCTCGACAAAAAAGGCGGCCACATCCATCCGCTCAACCTCGTGCTCGGCGAAGCCGCGGCGGCCGAAGAGCTGGGCACAACGATCCACGAAAATTCGGCGGTGACGCGCATCGAGCCCGGCCAGCGGCCCACGGTGCACACCGCACAGGGCCAAGTGCAGGCCGATCACGTCGTCATCTGCGGCAATGCCTATCTCGATGATGCCGCGCCGCAATTGCGCAAGCGCTTCATGCCGGTCAGCACCCAGGTCATGGCCACCGAGCCGCTGGGCAAGGAGGTCGCGGCGCGGCTCATGCCGGCCAACACCTGCGTCGAGGACTGCAATTACCTGCTCGACTATTACCGCATGAGCGCGGATCACCGCCTGCTGTTCGGCGGCGGCTCGGTTTACGGCGGCACGACCCCGTCCAACATCGAAGCCAAGCTGCGCCCGCACCTGGCGCGCACCTTCCCCGAGATTGCCGACGTGCGCATCGAATACGCCTGGAGCGGCAATTTCGCGCTCACGCTGACGCGCATCCCGCACATGGGCCAACTCGATGAGCAGACCTATTTCACCCACGGCTACAGCGGCCACGGCGTGACCACGACGCACCTGGCCGGGCGTCTGATCGCCGAGGCCATCGACGGCGAGCGCGCGCGCTTCGACTCCTTCGCGGCGCTGCGCAACTACCCCTTCCCCGGCGGGCGCATGTTGCAGGTGCCGCTGTCAATCGCGGGCTCCTGGTTTTACCTGGCGCGCGAAAAAATGGGCCTGTAGCACGGGGTAAACCAGCAATCGGCCAGACCGATAAAACTCAAATCGGCGCATAGAAGCCGATACCAAGCAAGCAACTGGCCACCGGTGCAATCCACATCACCTGGAGGAGAGAAACATGGCTGAAGAGAAAACCCATCTGAAAAGATCGCTGGGCCTCTGGGCCGTCGTCGGACTCGGTCTTGGCTACATGACGCCGACAGTCGTGTTCGACACATTCGGCATCGTCTCCAACATGACCAACGGGGTCGTGCCATTCACTTATCTGGTGGCGCTGCTCGTGATGCTGTTCACGGCGATCAGCTACGGCAAGATGGTGCGCATCTTCCCGAGCGCCGGCTCGGCCTATGTCTACACCAAGGAGACCATGCACCCCGGCCTCGGCTTCATGGTCGGCTGGACCGCGTTGCTGGATTACCTGCTGCTGCCGCTGGTCAACGCCGTCATCATCCGCATCTACATGGAGTCCATGTTCCCCGAAGTCGCCACCTGGATCTGGGTGAGCATTTATGTCGCGGCCATCACCGGCATCAACGTCTGGAGCATGGGCAAGACTTCCGGCGCCAACATGATCCTGCTGGTCTACGAGATCATCCTGATCGGCGCCTTCATCGCCCTGGCCTGGGGCCAGCTCAACGAAGGCCTGGGCGCAGGCACCATCTTCACGTCCCGGCCGCTGTTCCACGAAAGCGTGCAGATGTCCGCCGTGTTCGCGGGTGCCACCATCGTGGCGTTCTCATTCATCGGCTTTGACGCGATCACGATGTACGCGGAGGAAGCGGTGGACGAGAAAACCGTGCCCCGAGCCATCGTGTTGACCGTATTCATCGGCGGCGCCATCTTCTTTGTCGGTGGCTACTTTGCGCAAGCCGCGTTCCCGACCATCGAGGGCTTCCAAAACTATGATGACACGCTGCCGGAACTGGCCTTGTACATCGGCGGCAAGACGTTCATGTTCATCTTCATCTCGGGCGCTTTCGCAGCCACTTGTGCATCCGGGCTGGCCTCGCACTCCAGCGTGGCGCGGCTGCTGTATGTGATGGGGCGCAACGGCGTGTTGCCGAAAAAGCTGTTCGGCTACGTGCACCCGAAGTACCAGACACCCGCTTTCAACGTCATTCTGGTTGGCGTCGTATCACTGTTGGCGATGGGGCCATCGCTGGAGTTGGTGGCCTCGGTGATCAACTTCGGCGCGCTGATCGCCTTTACCTTCGTCAACCTGTCCGTGATTGCCTATTTCGTGTTCAGGAAAAAGCAATATCGCACGCCAGGCGAGATATTTCATTACCTCATCCTGCCTCTGATCGGCGCCGGCATGACCGGCATCCTGTGGGCCTACCTGAGCCTGGATGCGCTGATCGGTGGCATCGCCTGGTTCCTGATCGGCCTGATTTACCTCGCCTTCATCACTGGTTTCTTCCGCAAACCCGTACCGAACATGACTACCGAAGAAGAACTCAGCGGCCATCATGGTGAGCATGCGATCCCGAAGGCGAGCGGCGACGGCAAAGTCGGCGCCAGCTGAACAGCGCCACTCATACTGGCTTGCATTGTTTCGATACCACCACAGGAAATTGACATGGCAGCAACAAGCCCAACTTACACCGATGTATCCCTGCTGATCGATGGCCAGTGGCAGGCAGCTGCAAGCGGCGCCGCGATGGCCATCATCAACCCAGCTGATGGCACGACCATCGGCCACCACGCCCAAGCCGGCCAGGCTGATCTGGATGCCGCGCTCGCGGCCGCGGATACGGGTTTTCGGCAATGGCGGCAGGTGCCCGCCTACAAGCGCAGCGCCATCCTGCACAAGGCGGCGGGGCTGCTGCGCGAGCGGGTCGACCGGATCGCCCCGCTCATGACCATGGAACAGGGCAAGCCGTTGGCCGAGGCGCGCGGCGAAACCCTGGATGCCGCCGACACGCTTGACTGGTTCGCCGAGGAAGCCAAGCGCATTTACGGGCGCGTCATTCCAGCACGCCAGGCCAACGTGCAGCAAATCGTGAGCAGGCACCCCGTGGGCCCGGTGGCGGCCTTCACGCCGTGGAATTTCCCGCTCAACCAGGCGGTGCGTAAGGTCTCGATTGCACTGGCGGCAGGCTGCTCGATCATCCTCAAGGGTCCGGAAGACACACCAGCCTCGGTTGCCGAGCTGATCCGTTGCTATGTCGATGCCGGAGTCAGCCCCGGCGCGGTCAATCTGGTCTATGGCGTGCCGGCGGAAATCTCTGATTACCTGATTCGTCACCCGATCATCCGCAAAATCTCGTTCACCGGCTCCACCGCAGTCGGCAAGCAGCTGGCCTCGCTCGCTGGCGCGCACATGAAGCGCAGCACCATGGAGTTGGGCGGCCATGCGCCAACCCTGATCTTCGACGATGCCGACATCGACTCGGCCGTGAAATTCACCAGTATGGGCAAGTTCCGCAATGCCGGCCAGGTGTGCGTGGCGCCGACGCGCTTCATGGTGCAGGAAGGTGTGTACGAGGAGTTCGTGGATAAGTTCTCCCAGGCCGCCGGCTCGCTGCAGGTGGGCAATGGCCTCGACGAGAACACCCGCATGGGCCCCCTCGCCCACGATCGCCGTCCGGCCGCGGTCGGCGGCATGGTGGATGAAGCGGTCGCGCAAGGCGCCGAGCTGCGCCTGGGCGGCAAGGTGGCCGACGGCCCCGGCTATTTCTACGAGCCCACCGTGCTGACCAACCTCAAGCCCGCCATGCGCATCATGAACGAAGAGCCGTTCGGCCCGGTGGCTGCGGTGTCGCCGTTCAAGGAAGTGGACGAGGCCATCGCCGAGGCCAACCGGCTGCCCTATGGCCTGGCTGCTTACGCCTTCACCTCGTCCATGAACACCGCGCATCGGCTAGGCAATGAAATCGAAGCCGGCATGGTGGCCATCAACCACATCGGCCTGGCGCTGCCGGAAACGCCCTTCGGCGGCATCAAGGACTCGGGCCACGGCTCCGAAGGCGGCAGCGAAGCCATCGAGGCCTATCTCGACACCCGTTTCGTGACCACGGCCATGATTTAGCGGCTGATCCCCAGGCGCTCAGCGCAGTACCAGGCGGCGGCGATCGACCGAATCGTCGCCGCCTTTTCTCGTCACAAAAAGCTCGGCTCGCATTGCTGGCCGCCCTGCCCTTTGCTTCACAACAGTCAGCGCTCGCCGTAAAACACCTGTTGCAGCTGCTGGCCGCAGGCCTTGAGGCAGTTCAGCGCCTCGTCGAGAAAGCCGGTCATGTTGATGAAGCCGTGGATCATGCCCGGATAATGATCGTGGCGGGATTCGACGCCATGCGCCAGCAGCTTTTCGTGATAGGCAATGTTTTCGTCGCGCAGCGGATCATAGCCGGCGGAGACCACCAGGGCCGGCGGCAGGCCATGCAAATCGTCGGCCAGCAAGGGTGAGCACATGGGATCGCGGCGATCCTGGCGCTGACCACTGAGATAGTGGCCGACGAACCATTGGATCAGGGATTCAGTCAGGCGATAGCCCGTGGCCAGTTCCTGGTGCGACGGCTGGCTGCAGGTCATGTCGGTGGCCGGATAAATCAGCAGCTGGTGGATCAGGCGCGCCCTGCCGGCGCCACGATCGGCAAGACAGACTTCCGTCGCCAGATTGCCGCCGGCGCTGTCACCGCCAATGGCAATCCAGTCGGCGCGCCCACCCAGCTGCTCGGCCTGGGCAAAAACCCAGTCGCTGGCTGCCAGGCAGTCCTCCAGCGGTGCCGGGAATGGATGCTCTGGCGCCAGGTGATAGTCCACCGATACCACGATGCAGTCACCATGATTGGCCAGATGCCGACAAGCCACGTCATGGGTATTGCGACTGCCAATGACATGGCCGCCGCCATGCAGGTAGATCAACAGCGGCAGCGCCCGCGCGCCGGGATCGCGCGGCACGTACACGCGCAGCGGAATCGGCCCCAGCGGCCCCGGCGCCTCGTGTTCGCTCACCTTGTGCATGGCCGGCGCGCTGCCGGCCACCACGGCAATGCCTTGTTCATATTGACGGCGCGCCTCCGGCGGCGTCAGGCTCTCCATTAATGGCTGATCGCTGTTGTTGATGCTTTCCAGCAATATGGCGGCTTGCGGATCAAGTGGCATGATGTTCGAACCTGCTCCGAATCTGAATCTGGACTCCCATTCTTGCACAACAGACGGCCAGCGGCTGTAATGTGGCCCGCCAACAAGCGCCGCCACGGACGCCACTATGCAACCGAATCCATGCCACCTTACCGCCTGATGCCGGCTTTTGCGCTGCTGCTGGTGCTGAACGCCTGTGCGCACGCGCCGAACCTGCAGCAGCGCACCGGCTATGTGGCGAATCGCAGCCACGCGGCCAGCGCCTACAATGACCGGATCCGGTTCGTCGTCCTGCATTACACCCGCGGCGACGATGCCCGTGCCTTCCACAACCTGCTCGGCCCGCAGGTTAGCTCGCATTATCTAATTACGAAAAATCCATCTTATATCAATGGCGATCCGATCATTCATCAGCTTGTGGATGAACACAAGCGCGCCTGGCATGCTGGGCGCAGTTCGTGGCGCGGGCATCGTAATATCAATGATGCCTCCATTGGCATCGAAATCGTCAATGCGGGGCCGGCGACCACCGCGGCCGGCACGACCTGGGCGCCCTATCCGCCAGCGCAAATCAATGCCGTGAAAGTGTTACTGCACGATCTTATAAAACGCTTTAATATCGCGCCACAAAATATTGTAGGCCATTCCGATATTGCCCCGAGCCGCAAAATTGATCCGGGGCCTGCCTTTCCGTGGCAAAAGCTGGCGCAGGCCGGCATCGGCGCCTGGCCAGAGGATGACATGATCGCCCATTATCGCCACCTGTTTGCAGGTAATCTGCCTGATATTGCGACCATACAGCAGCAATTGGCCCGTTACGGATACACTTTGCCGATCACGAGCCAGCTCGATCAGCGCACACAGGATGTGCTGCGCGCATTCCAGCTGCACTTCCATCCGCAACGCCATGATGGCATGGTGGATTTGGAAACCGTCGCGCGCCTGTGGGCCCTCAACGCAAAATATGCGAATAATGCAAAATATGCGCAATGAAATCCATCAAGGCATGTTCAGCAAGGCAACATGAGTGACAGTTATGCCCGTATCTACGCCACGGTGCGGCGCATCCCCCGCGGTAAAGTCGCCACGTATGGCCAGGTTGCGCGGGTTGCCGGCCTCGGCCGCCACGCGCGCCTGGTTGGCTATGCCCTGCATGGCTGCCCGCGGGATGTGCCCTGGCACCGCGTCATCAACGCGAAGGGGCGCATTTCCCTGCCCGCGGATTCCACCGCAGCCATGACCCAGCGCCGGCGCCTGCTCGAGGAAGGCGTCGTCTTCCTCGGCCCGCGGGTCGATTTGCAGCGCTATGGCTGGCAACCGGCGGCAAGCGCTCAATACACTGGCCAGATGCCCGGCGTGGCCAACTCGAGCAAGTGATTGTCCGGATCGCGGAAATAAATGCTCTCGCCGCCGCGCGGCCAATGGGTGCGCCCTTCGATGGCGATTCCATGGGCTGCCAAATGCTCGGTCCAGGCTTGCAGCTCGTCGCTCGCAATGGCCAGTGCCAGATGCTGGTTGCCGCTGCCATCATGCGGCGGGATCGTGCCCATATCATCGGGCAGGTGCACAGTCTTGCCGGTCTCGCCCTGCTGGAACAGCAGCAGCATGCTGGCGCCGACCGGATAGGCGGTAAAACGATGATCTGCGCTCAGCGCCTGCAGGCCGAGAATGTCCTCGAAAAACGCGCGTGCCCGCGCCATGTCGGCGGTGTAGAGCACGGTCTCCAGTACGGCTTTGCATGTCGGCATGACGGGTCTCCGGCTACAGTTGACCTGCCTCCACTATACGCATGAATCCGATGTGCCGCCGCGGCGCGCTCGCCCGCTGTTGTTGCGCGTATTACACTGGCTATAAAAGCCGCAACAACACGACCGCGAGGAGCGCATGAGCAGGCAAGAAACGGCCACAGCAGTACAATATGACGACGTGCTGGGATTCTGGTTCGAAACCCTGAGCGCAAAGGACTGGTTTCGCAAGGACAGCAGCCTTGATCGCCGCATCCGCGACAAATTCGCAGCAACCCATGCAGCGGCCTGCCGCGGCGAGCTCCATGCCTGGCGCGAACAGCCCGCGGGCCGGCTGGCGGAAATCATCGTGCTGGATCAATTCTCGCGCAACATGTTCCGTGACACGCCACAGGCCTTTGCCCAGGATGGGCAGGCATTGTTATTGGCGCAGGAGGCGGTGCTCGCCGGCGCCGACCAGGCGCTCGATGCGCGCCGGCGCGCGTTTGTGTACATGCCGTTCATGCACAGCGAGTCGGCCCTGATCCATGACTGGGCCATGCAGCTGTTTTCGCAGCCGGGGCTGGAGGATCAGCTGCATTACGAAATGCTGCACAAGAAAATCATCGACCGTTTCGGGCGCTACCCGCATCGCAACGAGATCCTCGGGCGCACCTCCACCGCCGCTGAGCAGGAATTCCTCAAGCAACCAAACTCATCTTTTTGATGCGCCGGCCACCGGCAAATGCGGGTGCCGCGGTATACTGGATTGAGACACGACACCATTTATTCCAACTGATTACAGGACACGCAAGACATGGCTGATTACCAGGCTCCGATTGCCGACATGCGTTTCATCATCAACGACGTGCTTGGCGCTGACCAGCTGCGCGCGCTGCCCGCTTATGCAGAATATGACGCCGCCACGCAGGACGCCATTCTCGAGGAAGCCGCCCGCTTTGCCGCCCAGGAACTGGCGCCGCTGAACGTGTCCGGCGATGCGCAGGGCGCGCAATGGCACGCGGACGGTGTGACCACTCCGGACGGCTTTGCCGCTGCTTATGCGCGTTTTGTCGAAGCCGGCTGGAACGGCACCACCGGCGCCGTGGAATACGGCGGCATGGGCATTCCAACCGTGCTGAGCGCGGCCTGCACCGAGATGTGGAACACCTCGAACCTGTCGTTCTCGCTGTGTCCGCTGCTCACCGCTGGCGCCGTGGAACTGCTGTCCGCCATGGGCAGCAAAGCGCAAAAGGATGTTTACCTGCACAAGATGATCGCCGGCGAATGGTCTGGCACCATGGACCTCACCGAGCCGCAGGCGGGCACGGACCTGGCCTCGATCCGCACCCGCGCACAGCCGGATGGCGATCATTACCGCCTGTTCGGACAGAAGATCTTCATCACCTGGGGCGAGCACGACATGGCCGAGAACATCATCCACCTCGTGCTTGCCCGGCTGCCCGATGCGCCGGAAGGAGTCAGGGGCATCTCCCTGTTCCTGGTGCCGAAATACCTCGTCAACGGGGACGGCAGCCTCGGCGCGCGCAACGACATGCATTGCACTGCCCTCGAGGACAAGCTCGGCATCCACGCCTGTCCCACCTGTGCCATGGCCTATGGCGACAATGGCGACGGCGCCGTGGGCTATCTCATCGGTGAGCCGCACCAGGGGTTGCGCTACATGTTCATCATGATGAACCAGGCCCGGCACAAGGTCGGCATCCAGGGCTTGGCCGTCGCCGAAGGGGCCGCCCAACACGCTCTCGCCTATGCCATGGAGCGCCAGCAGGGCCAGCCCATGGTGGCGGATGCGCCCAAGAATGCACCCATTGTTTATCATCCGGACGTGCGCCGCATGCTGCTGCATATGCGCGCCCATATCGATGTCATGCGCAGCCTGGCCTACGATGCTGCCATGCAAATGGATTTGGCCGAACATGGTGCCGACGAGGCCAGCCGCAAGGCCGCACAAGGCCGCGTCGACTTGCTCATCCCCATTACCAAGGGCTGGCTCACGGAGCTGTCCACCGAGCTGACCTCGATCGGCATCCAGATCCACGGCGGCATGGGCTTCATCGAGGAGACCGGCGCAGCGCAGTTCCTGCGCGACGGACGCATCACCGCCATTTATGAAGGCACCAACGGCATCCAGGCCAATGACCTGATCGGGCGCAAGCTGCTGCGTGATGGCGGCCAGGCCATGCAGACACTGCTCGAAGAGCTGCGCGCCACCTGCAGCGAGCTGCAGGACAACAACGATCTTGGCACCCAGGCCGAAAACCTGAGCGCCGCCGTGGACCGGCTCGAGGCAACCACCCGCCATATTCTGGAGCTCGGGCGTCAGGACAGCCCTGCGCCCGCCCTGGCCAATGCCTTCAATTACCTGATGCAGGCGGGTTATGTGCTGGGCGGCTGGTATGCCGCACGGATCGCGCTTGCAGCCGCAGCCGAACAGGAGCACGCTGGCCGCCTTGCGCGGGCACGTTTTTACAACGCCCAGCTGCTGCCCCGGGCTGAAGCCTATGCCAGCGCCATCCTGGCCGGCCCGGAGGCGATTCTCGAGCCCGACATCGAACAGGCCCTGGCGCCCTAGACGCTGCGACAGAACGGAATGCAACATGCAAGCACAGTGGTACGCCAAAGACCTCGGTGACGGCATGATGGCCTATTTGCCGCTGGAGGAAATCGAGGCCGCATTCGCGCCTCGATTCCAGGCTGCCGGCAAACCGGATGACATGGCCGTGTTCAAGCACCACGATCTCGGCAGCGGCCTGTACTGCGAAGTCACCGCCTATTTTTCACCTGCCGCCGCGGACGTTGCCCGCGCCTGCGGCGCCGTGCCCTGCCCTGCTCCGGACGGCGACTACTTGACCCTGGTGGCCGGCAACAATGACTGCTGGGCGACATTATTCGCGGCAGGCCGGCAAGAGACCTGAAAGCGGGCCTAAGCGCAGCGAGCTCGGACATGGTCACGCACTACAATGAGCTGGGCCAGCCTGTGGGGTTTGCAGTGTCTGAATGGATGCCGCCACCACGGCCTGGGCGTACCGTACTGACCGGGCGCTACTGCCGGGTGGAGCCATTAACACCAGAGCGGCACGCAGACGATCTGTATTCAGCCATCCAGCTGGATACACAAGGCACCAGTTGGACCTACCTGCCTTACGGTCCGTTTGCCACGGCGCAGGCTTACCGGCAATGGCTGGGCAGCAACAGCCAAAGCGAGGATCCACTGTTTTTCGCCCTGGTCGACTCGACCAGCGACAAAGCCCTCGGGGTGGCAAGCTATCTCCGGATCAACCCCGCCAGCGGCAGCATCGAAGTGGGCCATATCCATTTGTCGCCATTATTGCAACGGCGGGTGATGGCGACCGAGGCCATGTTTCTGTTGATGCAAAACGCCTTTGCGCTTGGCTACCGACGCTACGAGTGGAAATGCGATGCACTCAATGCGGCATCGCGCGCCGCTGCCCAGCGTCTCGGCCTGTCCTACGAAGGTATTTCCCGCCAGGCTACGGTCTACAAGGGCCGCAACCGCGATACCGCGTGGTATGCTGCGACCGATAATGAGTGGCCGATTTTACATGAAGCCTTCACACGCTGGTTGCATCCAGACAACTTTGACGCACAAGGCCGTCAGCGCAGCCGCTTGCGCGAGTTGACTGCACCGCTTCTGCGACAACATGACCAGGCTGATGATCCACAAGCAAAAGAATAACTGAACTCATGAATCAATTTACCACCCATTTCGTGACCGCAGCCGACCAGGCCGATTGGCGACCGCTGTTTGATGGCTATGCCGAGTTCTACCAAACCAGGATGAACGACGCCATCGCTGATGCGGTCTGGGGCTGGCTGCTCGATCCTGAACACGTGCTGGAGGGATTGCTGGTGCGTGACGCCCAGCAACAGGCAATCGGCATGATGCATTTTCGCAGTTGTCCACGGCCACTCAGCGGTTGTGATATGGGCTTCGTCGATGACCTGTTCGTAACGCCCGCGGCACGCGGCAGCGGTGCCGCCGATGCCCTTTTCGATCGTCTTGGTGATATTGCGACAGAACGCGGCTGGCCGGTGGTGCGCTGGCTCACCCAGCATTTCAATGTCCGCGGGCGTGGCATGTACGATCGCTACACAAGCGGCCCAAGCGATTTCATAATGTACCAATGGGATTCCTATTAGCCGTTGGCAATCCGATTTCATGAGCATGGCGACACAGCCTGAAATCGTCGAAATCCGGCTTTGTCAGCACCGGCTGCGCCCTGCGCAGAGGCAGGGGTTGCCGTAGCCCCATGGCGGCATCAGTGCAGGTAAACAGTATGCAGATTCCAGCTTGGCGCTCGCAATTAGCAAGTCACAGAGACATTGGCGTGCACCGGAACAGCCAGCAGCGGGGCCAGTTGCCGAATGCCGTCCATTCCACAGATGATTCATGCCCGAGCCAGCAGCTTTTCCCGTAGCAGCGCTAGAGCCTTTTTCGTGTTTCTCGGTTCACACATTGCTGTCTAAAATGTGCTCAGGCAAGGCGCGAGGAGTGAAGTTTGGTCATTCCAAATGAACGACGAGCAACGCCGCATGAGTGCATTTTAGGCAGCAACCCCCTGGGG
>DATGUT010000361.1:0-2565 GCA_035301185.1 Salinisphaeraceae bacterium | reverse complement strand
TTTCGGCCGCTGGATCAAGGCCGCCGTCTCGCGCCAGCGCGAATTCCTGGCTGACGCCTCGGCGGTGCAGTTCACGCGCCAGTCGGCGGGCATCGCTGGTGCGCTCAAGAAGATTGCCGTATACAGCGACGGCTCGCTGTTGCAAACACATTGCGAAGAGGTTAATCACATGCTGTTCGGCGAGGGCACGGTACGCAGCCTGTTCGCGACTCACCCGCCGCTGATTGAGCGCATTCGCGCGATTGAACCCGATTTTCAGGAACAAGAGCTGGAGACCCTGGCCGCGCAGCTGCAACGTAGCGCACAGCGTGGTGAGCCGCCGCGCGCAGCTAATGACCGCCCGCAGACCGGCGGCGCTGCAGTGTTCGATGCCGACGCGCTGATCGATCGCATCGGGCGGGTGGATGGACAGACGCTGACGGTTGCGGCAACAGTCGCCGATAGCTTGCCGGCTGCATTATTGCAGGCGGCGCGTAAAGTCAACAGTGCGCCGTATTTGGTGCTGTTACTGCTGCTCGATAGTGACGACAATGTGCGCGGCCAACAACTGCAGATCATCAAGCGTCACCTCGGTGGCGACGGCGAGCAGCGTCTGCTGGATTTGATGGCTCAGCATGGACCACCGCAAGCTGCTCATCGCTTGCCGTTGCTCAATGCTGCCTTGCCAGGACTCAAGCGGCGCTCTGGCCAGCAATTGGCGGGATTTGTGGATTTGGTTGATGAGCTCAGTGCCGCCGATCATCGCATCAGTGCGTTCGAGTTTCTGTTGATGCAGGTGCTGCGGGTCTACCTGCGCGATGCGGAACAGGCGCCGAAACCGGGCGGGGTGCGTCTCAGCCGCAGCCAGGATGCGGCCGCAGCCACGTTGGCGGCCTTGGCGCATTTCGGCAATGCTGGCGACCGCAGTGCGGCACAAGTGGCTTACACCGCGGGGGCCGAGGCGTTGCAGTTGGACCGCGCCGCGCCGTGGCCGGATACGCCTACTTGGCCGGCGGCTCTGCGTCAGTCGCTGGAGCGACTCGATCGGCTGGCAGCCCGTGACAAACGCCAGCTCGTGCAGGCCTGGATCGCGACGGCACTCCAGGATCAGACGGTCGTAACCGCGGAACTGGAGCTGCTGCGCGCTTTCTGCGTGGCCGTGCATGTGCCGATGCCACCATTACGCCAGGATTCGGCGTCACAGGCATAATGGCTAAGAACGCGCTGAGCGTGGCCGCACGCAACGGCAGCAGGTAATTAACGTGCCTTTGGGCTGCGCCAGGCGCGTACGCCCATGAATATCAACCGTAGTTGTTCCTCGGCCCGCTGGAGCAGTGCGTCATCCAGTATATCGCGCTGCGGCGCATTGAGAATGCGCTCGCTCAAGGCAATGACGGTGTTGACCACCAGCTCGGCTATCATTCGCAGATCATCGGTGTCGATACGCTTGAATTCTTCGAAACGGCCGAGATCGGTGGCGAGCTCGGCGGTCAGCATGCCGATCTGATAATGGATCGCTTCACGCATCGCTGGGCTGCCGGAAAAGCGTTCCTTGACCACGAACTGGAACAGCAGCCGATTGTCGCGCACATAATGGGCGAACAGGGCGACTGAATAATGCACCAGACCCTTGGTGGGCAGGGTCGAAATACGGGCATCCTGAAACAGCTGGCGTAGCGAGTGAAAGGTGTTTTCCACTAAGGTCAGGCCGAGCGCCTCCATATCGTCGAAGTGGCGATAGAAGGCTGTTGGTACGACGCCGGCCTGGCGCGCGACGTGGCGCAGGGACAAGGCGGAAAAATTGGTTTCGCTGGACACCAGTTCCAGCGCCGCGTGCATCAGTGCCTCACGGGCTTCGCCGCGCCGCGGCCGGCGCCGCGCGGGTGCGTCTATAATCTGTTTTGCCGGGCTTGCCACTGTACTTATGCGTTGGTCGTTGTTGGGACGGATACAAAATGCACGCCAGTATAGCGCAAAGCGACGCTGTTGTTGTCTGAACGTGCGGCTCGGTGGTCGCCACCTGTGTCGGGCGTAGGTTGCGGCCGGAGTGCAGAATGCGCGGCCATGCGTCCGGGCTGTGTCGAACTGCTGTTTTTGGCCAGCGGCATCGCAATCGCGATGATTGCTTGCGGATAGGCGGGCTGGGTTGCGCTTGATTGGCGCAATAAAAACCGCCATGACCGGTTAAAGTCATGGCGGACAGAAGGTCAGTTTCCGAAGCGGGCAGTCAACCCACTCAAGACGGAGCCATGGTGGTGCGCAACTTCTTGATTGCCGCGGCTTCGAGTTGGCGGATGCGTTCGGCGGAGACACCGTATTTATCACCCAGAGCCTGCAGGCCGACCTTGCCGTCTTCGCGCAACCAGCGACTTTGCAGAATGTCGCGGCTACGGTCATCCAGCGTGTTCATGGCCTGATTCAGGTTGCTGTGCTGATAAGCCTGCCAGTCACCGGTTTCGACGCCGTATGCTGGATCGTCCGTTTGCGCCGATGCCAGATAATCCTCCGGCGCATAGCTGTATTCATCATCCGCGGAGGCGACTGCATCGAATGCGGCATCATTGCTTGATAGCCGGCGTTCCATCT
>DATGUT010000360.1:0-4605 GCA_035301185.1 Salinisphaeraceae bacterium | reverse complement strand
CACGCTGATGTGGCCGGCCTCATCCGCCAATGCGACGCGCGGGATGTCGGCCGCCTCGGTGGATTGGTAGCGCGGCAGCGCGGACTTGTCGGTCGCCGGCAGGTTCACCCACAGCTGCACCACCTCGAAGCGGCCGCCGCTGCTGGTGAAGGCCTGCGAATGAAACTCTTCGTGGATGATGCCGGCGCCGGCGGTCATCCACTGCACGTCACCGCGGGCAATCGTGCCGCCACCGCCGGCTGAATCCTTGTGCGTGAGCTCGCCGTCGTAGACGATGGTCACGGTCTCGAAACCGCGATGGGGATGCTGGCCCACGCCGCGCGGCTGTGCGGCCGGCTCGAAGTCGTGCGGCCCGGCATAATCCAGCATCAGGAATGGCGTAATGTGCTCGGCGCCCATGCGATCGTAAGTGAACAGCGAGCGCACCGGAAAGCCGTCACCGACCCAGTGGCCGTGGGGCGCGGAATAAACGCTGGTAATGGTCTTCATGGCTGTGTTACCCGAAACTCTGTATAGCTGAATGATGCATTAATGCTATACCCGTTCGAGTCATTTGATTAGCCCGGATAAACCCAACAGATTGTCCCATATATGGAACAATCATTAGGCAAGACCGAGCATTCTCTTCAAGCTACACGGCTGTCATCGATAGCGTGGATATGGCACCGGCAAAAGCAACGGCCGACAAAACCCGGCGCTGCCCACTCAGGTGAGCAATGCATCCAGATCCAGCGTCGAGTGCTTGCCGATCTGATCAAAATGCCGCTCCAACCAGGCGCTTGTGGCCGCGCGCCCCCTGGTCGTGCAGCATGCGCAGGAAGCGCCACTCGGCATTGAGCTTGCTGGACGCATCCAGGGCCTTGAGCTCCAATCCGCCATCAATGCGATGGATGCGCATGTGCTTGTACTGCTGCGGATCGAGATGGCCGGCTTCCAGCTGGCGGGCGACAAAGCGAATCGCGCGCAACTCGGCCAGCAGGCTGCTGTTGAAGGTGATCTCGTTGACGCGATCGTGGATCTCGCGCGCGGTCTTGGGCACCTCCGCCACGTCGATCGGATTGATCTGCACGATCACGATGTCGCGCACGTCGCAGTGATAAATCAGCGGATGCAGGGCCGGATTGCCGGTGTAGCCGCCATCCCAATAGGCTTCGCCGTCGATTTCGACGGCCGGGAACAAATGCGGCAGGCAGGCCGAAGCCATGACCGCACTGGGCGAAAGCTCCGCGTTGGCGAATACCCGCACGCGCCCGGTGCGCACGTTGGTGGCGGGGATGAACAGCCCGACGCTGGCACAGCAGCGCACCGCGTCGAAATCGATGTGCGCGTCGAGGAAATCAAGCAGCGGATTGTAATTGAATGGATTGAAGTCATAGGGCGAAGCCACGCGCCCGATCATGTCGGCCATGAGATAGCCGGGCGAGTGGTTCAAGCTCCAATTGCCGGTCAGCTTGTCCCACGGGGTGCGCTGGATCAGGCTCAGCCAGGCCGCGCGGCTGGCCGCTTGCCAGAAATCGTGCAGGGCGGCGCGTGCGCCAGCGCGGCCACTTTTCTGCATGCCATCGACCAGCGCCACGGCGTTCATCGCCCCCGCGCTGGTACCGCTGATGGCCTTGATCACGATGCGCTCGTCCTCCAGCAGCCGATCCAACACGCCCCAGGTGAAGGCGCCATGCGCGCCGCCGCCCTGCAGGGCAAGGCTGAGCTGCCGCGGCTGCTAGCGTTGCCCTGCCTGGGCTGGGTTGCAAGCTTGATCAGGATTGTTGTGATTCATGGCGATGGCCGCTTAAAACGCGCTTGAATCACAATAATATCAATAGTGGCGTCAATCCATTTCTTCCAGCATGGCCTCCTGCCCTGCCAGCTCTTTGGCCAACGCCTCGGGTGCCAGGCCCTCGCCGGTGATGCGGATCTGCACCAGGTCGCTGACCATGGGCACATATTCCTCCATGCCAAACTCGGAGCGCTTGATCGTCGCCTTGGCATCGAAGCCGATGGCCGGCGCTTGCAGCAGCGGATGCTCGCCGATCCTGTTGAGCGTCGCGTGCAGCATGACCGGCCTGGTGATGCCGTGCACGGTGAGATCACCTGCGATCCGATAATCGTCCGACTGGCCGATGCGTTCCACACGCGTGCTTGCGAACGTGATCGTCGGATACTCATCCGCTTCGAAAAAGTCCGACTTGAGCAACTTGTCCAGCGCCGGCACTTGAGTGGTCAGCCTGTGCACGGGGATTTTCACCTTGATCGAGGATTCGCTGGGATCCTCATTATTCCAGATCAGCGTGCCCTCGCTGATGACGAAATAAGCGCCTGGGTTGGAGAAACCAAGATGATCCCAATGCACGCTGACCTGGGTGTGCGTCGGATCGAGCGCATAGCGCATATTGTCCGCGATTACAGGGCCCGCAAGCAGGCCGAGCAGGCTGAACAACAAAAGCCCAGACCACAATTTTCCGCTTGATTGCATGATTACCTCTCTTGCTGTTGTGCATGACAAAGAAAGTCGATTGATGATAGCCATGGATCGATCATAAGATTAGTGGCGACAAAGCCAACAGATCGTCCCGCCAATGGAACAGCAGCATGCAAGACCTCAATGACCTCGCCTATTTCGTCCACGTGGTCGATCATGGCGGCTTCGCTCCCGCCGGTCGCGCGACGGGCATCCCCAAGTCGAAACTGAGCCGGCGCGTCGCCGCGCTGGAAAAAAGCCTTGGCGTGCAACTGCTGCGGCGCACCACGCGCAGCATTTCGGTGACCCAGATCGGCCAACGCTATCATGCCCATTGCACGGCCATGCTGGCAGAAGCCGAGGCGGCCCAGGAGGCCATCGAACAAACCCTGGCGGAGCCGCGCGGCCTGATCCGGCTGAGCTGCCCGCCCGCCCTGCTCTACTTCGGCGTCGCCGCCAGGCTGGCGCAATTCATGGCGCAGTGTCCGCGCGTGCGCATCCACCTGGAGGCCACCAACCGGCGGGTGGATCTCGTGCGCGAGGGTTTTGATCTGGCGCTGCGGGTGCGCTTCCCGCCCATCGAGGACAGCGAGCTGCATGCACGCCTGCTGACCAGGAGCCCGCAGCGGCTCATGGCGGCGCCGGCGCTGTTCGAGCGGCATCCGCAACCCCAAACCCCCAGCGATCTGCCCGCACTGCCCACCCTGGACTGGGACCGAACCAACGACGACTACAGCTGGCGCCTTGACGGACCGGACGGCGTCGTCACCCAGATCGAGCACGCCCCGCGGCTGGTAACCGACGACATGGTGACGCTGCGCCGCGCGGCGCTGCAGGGCCTTGGCGTCGTGCAACTGCCGTTGCTGGTCGGCGGCGATGACCTGGCAGCCGGGCGTCTCGTCGAGGTGCTGCCGGGCTGGGCGCCGCGCAGTGGCGAATGGCAAGCGGTGTTTCCCGAACGGCGTGGCCTGCTGCCATCCGTGCGTGCGCTGATCGACTTCCTGGTCGACAGCTACGGTGACGTCGATTTCCAGTCTGTCAAAACATGGCTTGATTATGCATCAGTCTCAGCTACGCCAAAATAGGGTTGTCATTTCGACCGTAGTGCGAAGCATGAAGTGGAGAAATCTCGATATGAACGAGTGATGAAAAAAGATTTCTCCATTCCGGTCGCAAGCTCCCTCCAGTCGAAATGACAGAGCTCAGAGTTAGGTGGCTGAATCTCATGCATAATCAGGAAACATGGCAGATGCCACCCGAAAGCGTCATTGCAGCGTACAACAAAATACAATGACAGCCTGCAAGCCATGGCCGGGCAGCGCGGTATCGCATTCTGCCCGGCCTTTGCGGCGCGAGCTCCTGGCTGCTGCCGCCACGGTCAGTTGTCGTCGACAAGCAGATAGCCAAAGCCGCGTGATGTGCGAATAAGGCCGGCGCCGCCGGCGCGCTCGAGCTTCTTGCGCAGATAGGCGATGTAGACCTCGACGATATTGGTGTGCGGGTCGAAATCATAGTCCCAGACTGCACTGAGAATATCCATGCGACTGAGCACCCGGCCGGCATGCTCGGCAAGATGGCGCAACAGCGCGAACTCCGTTGCGGTCAGCTCAAGATCCTGGCCGGCATAATGCGCTTTTTTCAACAACAGATCGATGCGGATATCGCCGACCACGACTTCTTCGGGCGCTGCCTGGCCGGCTCCCGATCGACGCAGCAACACCTCGATTCTTGCCAGCAGCTCTTCGAAGGCGAACGGCTTGGTCATATAGTCGTCCGCCCCTGCGCGCAGGCCCTCGACCGTGTCGTCCAGCGTGTCCTTGGCCGTCAGCATCAGCACCATGATGTTGTGGCCTTCGGCACGCAGCCGCTGACACAGGTCCGCCCCCTCCGCGTCGGGCAGCATCCGATCCAGGATGAGCAATGCGAACCCGCCATTGTGCACTTGGGCGGGCAAATCCCGCGCGTCATCGCGCACAGTAACCTCATAGCCTTCAGCCGCAAGGCCGGTGCCAAGAAATTCGGCAATCTCAGGATCGTCCTCGACGATGAGCACACGTGTTGCCGTCATGCGACCTCCGCTGCCAATGGCAGTTCGACAACAACCGTCGCGCCGGCGCCGGCCGTGTCGCCAATGTAAATACGACCAGCAT
>DATGUT010000359.1:0-4440 GCA_035301185.1 Salinisphaeraceae bacterium | reverse complement strand
CCAGGCGGCTGACAAACCGGCCTTGCCGCAAGCGCCAGTGGAAGCCGCGCCTCTGCCGGCGACAGCCTTTGCCAGCTGATTTTTCGTCCCTTCCCAGCCTCGTGCCGCGTTGCCTGCGCTGCTGCACAGGGCGCTTATTGTAAGTGCGCCCGGTTCTCCGCTATGCTCGGTGCTTAACACTGTAATAACCGCAAGGAGATCCCATGAAGGGTGACGCCAAAGTAATCGAATATCTGCAAAAGGGGCTCCGTATCGAATTGACTGCTGTGAATCAGTTCTTCCTGCATGCGCGCATGTACGACGACATGGGCCTGTTCGAACTGGGCAAGAAGGAATATCAGGAGTCAATCGAAGAAATGCACCACGCGGATCGCCTGATCCAGCGCATCCTGTTCTTGGAAGGACTGCCCAACCTGCAGGATCTGGACAAGATTCGCGTCGGCGAGAATCCAAAGGAAATGCTGGAATGCGATCTGGCTGGCGAGCATGAGGCGAATGACTTGTATACCGAGGCCATCGCCTATTGCGAGCAGGCCAAGGACTATGTCTCGCGCGACTTGTTCGCTGATCTGCTGGCCGAGGAGCAGGAGCACATTGACTTCCTTGAGACACAGCTCGGCCTGATCGAGCGCATGGGCGAGCAAAACTACATCCAGACACAAACCGGCGACGCCAATCAGGAAGGCGGCGAGACCTGAGCCGCCTGCGCAGGCCATTGATGCGTCGTGCTGACCGCCGGGTCAGAAAGGGCGCACGACGGCCAGGATTACGATTGCGAGCAGGAGCAGCGACGGCACTTCATTCATCAGCCTGAAGAACCGGGCGCTGCGCCGATTGCGCCCGGCGCGGAATATGCGTGTCTGTTGCCAGCACCAGCCATGGTAAGCCAGCAGCCCGAGCACCAGTAGCAGCTTGACATGCAGCCAGTGATTGGTCGCAAACCACGCTCCGCCATGCAGCCACAACAGCCAGAAACCGAATACGACAGTCAGTGCGGCGCCGATGGACATCATCACAAACAGGCGGTTTTCCATGGTGCAAAAGCGCCGTCGCCCTGCTTGATGGGAGATGTCCGTGTGATACACGAACAGGCGCGGCAGATAGAACAGGCCAGCGAACCAGGTGACCATGAACACGACGTGCAATGCCTTGATCCAGAGGAGCATGCTGATACTCGATACAAGATGAAACGGGTATGTCCCGACACGGCGGGCGCCGTCATTGTACCTGCTCCGCAGCAACAGGCGCCGGCGGTTATCGGTTAGAATGGATGCATATGACACAGAACAGGATATCCAGGCAAACATGAGCCAGGCGGACAGCACTTACAACATCGGAATTGTCGGCGGCACGGGTTATGCGGGCGCCGAACTGCTGCGCATTCTGACGCATCATCCCGCGGCGCGCATCACAACGGTGACCTCGCGTGCCCAGGCGGGCACCCCAGTCGCCGCGGCCTATCCCCAGTTGCGCGGAGTGCTTGATCTGAATTTCAGTGCCGCGGATTCCGAGGCGCTGGCCGACTGCGACGTGGTGTTCTTTGCCACGCCGCATGCGGCCGCCATGCATGACGTGCCGGAATTGCTGGCGGCGGGCAAGCGCGTGATCGATCTGTCGGCCGATTTTCGCCTGACCGACGCTGAACTCTGGGCGCGCTGGTACGGAGTGGAGCATGCCTGCCCGGAATACATCGAGCAGGCGGTGTACGGCTTGCCGGAAATCAATCGCGGACGCATCGCTGAAACCCGCCTGGTTGCCTGTCCTGGTTGTTATCCGACCGCCATCATTCTAGGCTACCTGCCGCTGCTTGCGCGCGGCTTGGTTGCGACTGACGGTCTGATCGCCGATGCCAAGACCGGCGTTTCCGGCGCCGGCAAAAACGTCAAGGCCGATTTCCTGTTTGCCGAGATGTCCGATTCGTTCAAGGCTTATGGCATCAGTGGTCATCGACATCTGCCGGAGGTGAGCGAAGTGCTCGGCCGCGTCGCCGGCACGAACGTCGATTTGCTGTTCATGCCGCATCTGGTGCCCATGATCCGTGGTCTGTATGCAACGCTTTATGCGCGCGGCGCAGTCGACACTGATCTGCAGGCGCTGTATGAACAGTTTTATGCCGATGAGCCTTTTGTCGATATACTCGAGGCGGGCAAGGCGCCGGAAACCCGGCATGTGCGCGGCAGCAACATGTGCCGGATCGCGGTGCAGCGCGGGCCGCAGGGCAGCAATGCGATCGTGGTGTTCGCGGCCATCGACAACCTGGTCAAGGGCGCGGCCGGCCAGGCCGTGCAATGCTTCAACATCATGACCGGGCTGGACGAGACGACCGCTCTGGCGGCGCCCGGCATGCTGCCATAGACTTATCGCCAACTTCCCTTTTATAGAAGTACAGTTATGAGCACCGTCATGCAGTCAGAAGCCGAAGCGGGGCTGGTCTTTACCGATGCCGCTGCCACCAAGGTGAAAGAGTTGCTTGAGGACGAACGCAATGAAGACCTCAAGCTGCGCGTTTACGTCTCGGGTGGCGGTTGCAGCGGTTTCCAGTATGGATTCACTCTGGACGAAAATATCGAGGACGGCGACGTCCTGATAGAGAAGCAGGGCGTGACCCTGCTGGTCGATCCAATGAGCGCGCTGTACCTGTCCGGCGCGGAGATCGATTTCTCCGACGGCATTGAAGGCGCGCAATTCATCATCCGCAATCCGAATGCGGCAACCACCTGCGGCTGCGGCAATTCATTTGCCGTGTGAGACCGGCGGCGGTAGGTAGACGCAACCGAGCACGGCCGGCGCGCGCGCGCCGGTGACGCGCGGCAGATTGCCTGGCAATGATTGCAGCCGGCGCATGGCGAGCCAGGCGAAGGCTGCGGCTTCCACCCATTGCGGATCGATGCCGCGAGCCGCGGTGCTCGTGACCAGACGCGGCGCCAGCAGGCGCTGCAGGCAGGCCATGAGCTGCACATTGCGCGCGCCGCCGCCGCAGACCAGGATCTCCTCGTTGCCTGGGCCATAAGCCGCGATCGCCTTGGCGATGCTATGCCCACTGAGCGCACACAGCGTGGCCTGCACGTCCGCTCCCGCAGGCGGCTGCGCCAGCTGCTCGAGCTGCGCCTGCAGCCAGGCTTGGTTGAAGTATTCGCGGCCGGTGCTTTTCGGCGGCGCCAGCTGGAAATAACGATCCTGCAGCATGCGCTGCAACAGTGGCTCGTGCACGCGCCCGCTGGCCGCCCACTGGCCATTCTCGTCCATGGGTTCGCCCAACTGGGCCTGGATCCAACCGTCCATCAGCGTATTGCCAGGACCGGTGTCCAGCCCGCTTGCCTGCGTCGGGTCGTGCGCGGCTGAGCGTGGCAGGATCGTCAGGTTGGCCATGCCGCCGATATTGACCACGATGCGCGCGCGCTCCGCGCTGGCCAGCAAGTGCCGGTGAAATGCGGGTACCAAGGGCGCCCCCTGGCCGCCGAGCGCCATGTCGGCGTTGCGAAAATCGGCCACCACGGTGCAACCGGTGCGGGCCGCGATGTGGCTGGCCGAGCCGAGCTGCATGGAGTAGGGCCACTGCGCCGCAGGCGCATGCCATACGGTTTGGCCGTGACTGCCGATGGCGGCAATGTCCTGCGCCGTGACATCAGCATCCTGCATCACGGCCAGAGCGGCCTGTGCAAGCCAGGCGCCGACTTGCTGGTGCAGATCGCCCAGGCGCGGCAGGGAAATTACGGCATCTGGCTGCAGTAATTGCTGCAGTCGGGTGCGCAGATCAGCCGTGATCGGCTCGCTGTGGGCTGCCAGGATGCGAATGTCGCCGCTCGGCGCGCATTCCACCAGAGCGGCATCAGCGGCATCCAAGCTGGTGCCGGACATCAGCCCGATGTAAAGCTTGGGCATGCGTCAGCGCTTGCTGTCACGCTGCTCGTTGCGGGCCACCGTGATCGGCGTACCTGGTTCCAGTTCAGCCAGCTGGGCCAGTAGTGGCTGGGCATGGGCCTTAAATGCCGCCATGTGCGCTTCAGACACCGGCGGTGCGCCTGGCAAATCAACTGTTTGGGGATTTTTCGGTGTGCCGTTGACGCGAAACTCATAATGTAGATGCGGACCGGTCGCCATGCCAGTGGCGCCCACGTGGCCAATGGTTGCCCCCTGCTCGACGTAGGAGCCAACCCGCTGTCCCCGGGCAAAGCGCGACATGTGGCCATAGCGCGTGGTAATGCCGTTGCCGTGGTCTATGATCACTAGGTTGCCATAACCGCCCTTGCGTCCGCGGAAGGTAATCCGACCGGCTTGCGTGGCATGGATCGGCGTGCCGGTAGGCGCTGCGTAGTCGGTGCCCTTGTGGGCACGGATGCGGTGCAGTACCGGATGCTTGCGCGCCAGATTGAATGGTGAGCTGATGCGCGTGTAGTTTACTGGTGTGCGAATGAAGCCGCCCTCAAGAGACGAGCCGTC
>DATGUT010000358.1:0-2987 GCA_035301185.1 Salinisphaeraceae bacterium | reverse complement strand
GCGAAGCCGCGCATACCCAGGCGCGCGCTGCCACTGCACTGGATGCTCCGGAAGCAGTTGGTCGCCGCGCCGCCAAACGGGCCGTGAGTTGCCTCGGCGCCCGCGGACTGGCGACGCGCAGGGCGCCAATCCTGTTCGTGCCACGGGTGGCGCGCAGCCTGTGGTCGCATTTCGTGGGCGCGATCAGCGGCGGCGCGCTGTATCGCAAGGCCAGCTTTCTGCAGCATTGCAGTGGCACCCGCATCATGCCGGCGCATGTGCAGTTGCGCCAACGGCCACACCTGCCGGCGGGTCTGGCCAGCGCCGGCTACGATGGCGATGGCGTGGCCACCAGCGAGCGTGTGCTGGTCGATGCCGGCGTGCTGCAAGGCTATTTGTTAAGCGCCTACAGCGCGCGGCGCCTTGGCATGCAGACTACGGGCAATGCCGGCGGCGTGTTCAACCTGGAAGTGCAGCCAGGCACGGATGATTTTGCGCAGCTCGTGCGCAGCATGGACCGGGGCCTGGTCGTGACCCAGCTCATGGGCCAGGGCGTGAATCTGGTCACCGGCGACTATTCCCGCGGCGCCGCGGGCTATTGGGTGGAGCAGGGCGAGCTGGCCCATCCGGTCGAGAATGTGACCATTGCCGGCAACCTGGCGGATATGTTCATGCATATCGAAGCTCTCGGCGCGGACGTGGATGCGCAGGCGGCGATTCTCACGCCGTCGGTGTGCATTGCCGGCATGACCATTGCCGGGCATGAGTGACATGGCGCGTGTGCTCGTCATGGGATCTCGTTATGCCGCACGAGCACGTGCGGATGCGTTTTTCGCAGCCGCTCGGCCAGCTGCTCGACCAGATAGACGGAGCGGTGCCGGCCGCCGGTGCAGCCGATGGCGATCATGATGTAGGCGCGATTTTCGCGCTTGAACTCCGGCAGCCAGCGCGCCAGGAAACCGTCGATGTCAGCGAGCATTTCTCCGGTCTGCGGCTGTTTTTCGAGGTACTCGATCACCGGCTGCTGGCGCCCGGTGTATGGGCGCAGTTCGGGCACCCAGTGCGGATTGGGCAGGCAGCGCACATCGAACACGAAATCCACCGCCTGCGGGACGCCGTGCTTGAAGCCGAATGATTGCAGGAGGATGGACAGCTCGCCGGCGCGGGCATTGATGCTGTTGCGAATCAGGTCGCGCAATTGGTGGATGTTGGTGGCACTCGTATCGATGCTGGTATCGGCATGCTTGGCCACCGGTTTCATGAGCCGGCGATCCATGGCGATGGCGTCGGCGAGCGTGGTCTGCCTGTTGGTCAGTGGATGTTTGCGCCGTGTTTCGGAGTAGCGGCGCAGGATGACTTCATCGCTGGCATGCAGGTAAATGACTCGGGTGTCGATGCCGTTGGCGCGCAGCGAGTCGATGCGTTGGCCGAAGGCCTCGATCTCGGCTGCGCGGGCGCGGGCATCGATGCCCACGGCCAGGCGATCGAAATCCAGCCCCTGGCGGTTGAGCGTGGCCACCGACGCATCGCGCAGCAATTCCATCGGCAGGTTGTCGATGCAGTAATAGCCGAGATCCTCTAGCATGTTGAGCACGACGGTCTTGCCGGCGCCGGCAAGACCGCTGACCACGATCAGGCGCATGGGTCTCCTGTGGGGTTGGTGATTTGCATGGCTATGAGCATGGGTGGGGCAGCGGCTGCTCTGGACTCATGTTGTGCGCCATCTCGGGCCGTGCTCGGCAGCAGCTTGGTGTTGCATTGGAGCATGGGATCACTCCGCTGCGTCGAGCAATGCCCGAAACAGAGCCTGCTCGTTCGCAGCGGCCCGCAAGGCGGCGGCGCGGACAGGATCGCCCAGCATGATGGTCAAGTCGTGCAGCAATGCCGTTGACGCTGCGGTGGCCCGTTCCGGCACCAGCAGGCCGAACACAAGGTCCACCGGCAGACCGTCTTCGGCCTCGAACTCCACGGCGCGCGGAAAATGCACGCAGGCGCCAATGCACTCATCGGCGCCCTGCATGCGTGCGTGCGGGATGGCAATGCCGGCGCCGATGCCAGTGCTGCCGATTTTTTCGCGTGCCATCAGACCGCTGAATACTTCTGCGGCGGTCAGGTAGGGCGTGCCTTCGGCCAGCAGGCCGGCAACGTGCTCGAGCGCTCGTTTCTTGCTCTGTACGTTGCCGGCGATGCTGACTCGCCGGACTGCGATGATATCGGCAATCTTCATTGCTGCTGCGGCCGCCGGCGGCCGGCGGCCTGGAGCGCCGCCGGCAGTTGCCTATTCCGTATCCTGGAAGCTGTCATTGGGCTTGCGCTGCCGACGAGCCGTCATCTTGTCTCTGTGGCGGCGCGTTTGGCGGTCAAGTTTGCTGACCATGGTGTTGATGGCTGCGTACATGTCTTCCTCGGTCGCCTGGGCGTGCAGGGTGTTGCCGCGCACATTCATGGTGACTTCTGCCGTGTGGCGCAGCTTTTCCACACCGAGCACCACATCCGCTTCGATCAAGTGATCGAAATGGCGTTCGATGCGTGCCATTTTTGAAGAGACGTAGCTGTGCAATGCCTGCGTCATGTCCAGATTGCGACCGGAGATGTTGAGATTCATGTGCTTGCTCCTCTGTGGTTGCACGTTGGCGCCTGTCGCCACCTGCAGCGGCAACAGGCCTTGGGATCGGGCAAGGGTTGCTCAGGTGAATGAACGCTTCGTTGCCCTGCCGAAGGCATGAATGTGGGCCGGTAGTCGTGAATCGGCGGCGCCATCATTTCTTGCGCCTGCGCCGGCTGGATGAAGGAATGGCCATTCCTTCCCGGTATTTGGCCACGGTGCGGCGAGCGATGCGGATACCGTGCTCGTCCAGCAGTTGGGTGGCAAGCTTGCTGTCGGATAATGGTCGCGCCGGATCTTCGGCGTCGACCAGGCGCTTGATCATGGCTTGGATCGCCACCGCCGAAGCGCTGCCGCCATCCACAGTGGCCACCTGGCTGGAGAAGAAGTATTTCAACTCGAA
>DATGUT010000357.1:0-7088 GCA_035301185.1 Salinisphaeraceae bacterium | reverse complement strand
CGCCGATGATCAGCTCGCGCTGGCCGCGGCCAATCGGGATCATGGCATCGATCGACTTCTGTCCGGTCTGCACCGGCTGGTCCACCGACTGGCGCGCAATCACGCCGGGCGCCACTTTCTCGATCGGCGAAGTCTGCTTGGCGCCAATCTCGCCCTTGCCGTCAATCGGGGCGCCCAGCGGGTCGACCACGCGCCCCAGCAGCTCCTCGCCCACCGGCACTTCCAGAATGCGCCCCGTGGTCTTGACCGGATCGCCTTCCGAGATATGGGTGTACTCACCCATGAGCACGGCGCCGACCGAGTCGCGCTCGAGGTTCAGTGCCATGCCGTAGGTGCCGCCAGGGAACTCCAGCATTTCCCCCTGCATGGCACCTGCCAAACCGTGGATTTGGGCAATGCCGTCGGACAGACTGACCAGCGTGCCTTCGTTGCGGGCCTCGGTCACGGATTCGAAATTGTCGATCCGCTGTTTGATCAGGTCCGAGATTTCGGACGGATTGAGTTGCATTCCGTTATTCCTCTGCTATTCACATCGACCGGCCGGCCAGTCGGGTCGTGCCGTGGTCGTGAACGGGACTCGATGTAAAGTTGAAACTTATTGCGTCAGACTCTGTTGCATGCGGGCCAGTTGACTGCGCAGCGAACGGTCGATGACCAGATCACCCGCACGGATGACTGCGCCACCAATAAGATCGGCATCATGCTCGAATGCGAGCGATATCTTCGCATCCAGCCGCTTGGCCAGTGACGCTGATAGCGCCTGTTTCTGCTGCTCGCCGAATTCGGTCGCAGAGAACACTGTAACATCCACGCGCCGTTCGGCCTCGGCCCGCAACGCCTCGAACTGCTCGGCAATGGCCGGCGCCAGCGCCAACCGCTCATTTGCCACCAACAGGCGCACATAATTGTCGCCTTGTTCAGGCAGCGCCTTGCCGGCAATACTGATGATGCTGTCAGACAGTTGCTTGCCACCGACCTTCGGGCTGCCTATCACACGTGCAACATCCTCGTTCGACACGATCGCGGCCACTGCAGCCAATCCCTCGGACCACTCTGCCAGCGCATCCGCAGCGCGTGCGATTGCAAATACTGCGCGCGCATAAGGTCGTGCCATGGTGCGGACTTCAGCCATGCTCAGCCAACCTCCGCGACCAGTTCGTCAATGATGTCGTTATGTGCCTTGGCATCGATTTCACGCTTGAGAATGCGCTCTGCGCCAGAGACGGCCAGGCGGCCGACCTCTTCCTGCAGCTCAGCGCGTGCCTGCGCCACCGTCTGCTCGACTTCCTCGCGTGCCGCCGCGACAATGCGCTCGCCTTCGGCACGTGCATCCTCGCGCGCCTGCTCCACCGCTTCGCTGGATTGCTTGCGGGCATTGGCCAGGATTTCATTGGCCTGGGTGCGCGCCTCCTGCAGCATTTCGTCGACCTTGGCGCTCGCTTCCTCGAGTTCACGCTCACCCCGATCGGCCGCTGCCAAACCATCGCTGATGCGTTGCTGACGCTCCCGCAGTGCCTTAGTGACCGGCGGCCAGATGAATTTCATCGTAAACCAAACCAGCAAAGCAAAGACGACCACTTGGGCAAACAGGGTGATATTGATGCTCATGCGATTACTCCGTAGTCACGAATGCCGTAGCGAACACTTCTTCCTAGCCGCCTGCGGCTGCCTGAATCGTGCTGACGAAGGGGTTGGCAAACATCAGGAACAACGCAATACCCACGCCGATCATGGCCACGGCGTCGAGCAGGCCAGCCATCAGAAACATACGGCCGGTCAACATCGGCGCCATCTCGGGCTGGCGGGCAATGCCTTCCAGAAACTTACCGCCCAGCATGCCGAAGCCGATGCCGGTACCGAGCGCACCGAGGCCCAACAACAGGCCGACGGCCACCGCGGTCATACCAATCACAAGTTCCATTACTGCACTCCTTGGGAAATATATTTGAAGATTAACGGACAGGAAGAACCACGGCCCACTTAGTCATCCGTTGTGTGGGCCATGCTGAGATACACGATGGACAACATCATGAAAATGTATGCCTGCAACGTGATGATAAGGACGTGGAAGATCGCCCAGGCGAGACCCAGGATGACCTGAATAATGAACATCGGCGCGGTCATCAGCGACAGACCGCTGCCCAGGGTGAACAACGCAATGAGAACAAAGATCAACTCGCCGGCATACATGTTGCCAAACAAACGCAGTGACAGCGAGATTGGCTTGGCCAGCTCCTCGACAATCTTGAGCACGAAGTTGAATGGCGCCAGCTTCCAGCCAAAGGGATGAGTCAGATACTCCTTGGTAAAGCCGATGCCGCCCTTGATCTTGAGCCCGTAGAAGATGCACAGCACGAACACGGACAGGGACATGCCGAAGGTGACATTCAAATCGGCAGTCGGCAGAAAGCGCAAATAGGACAGGCCCCAGCCGGAAGCCGCCACTGGCAGCAGATCTACCGGCAGCAGGTCCATGAAGTTCATCAGCCAGATCCAGATGAAGATGGTCAGTGCCAGCGGTGCAACCAACTTGCTTTCGCCGTGAAAGACATCGCGCACCTGGGAGTCGGCGAACTCGTACATGACTTCGACGAAATTCTGCCAGCCGCCGGGAGTGCCGCTGGTCACGCGCACAGCGGCCAGGCGAAACAGCCACAGGAACAACAGCCCGAGCCCCGCCGAGATAAACAGCGTATCGATATTCAGCACCCAGAAGCCCGTGGCATCCGGATTCAGGCTGAACGTGGTCAGGTCGAATTGCAGCCCAGTCAGGTGATGCTGGATGTAATCGCTGACCGACCCGCCATTTTCGGCACCGGCACTCGCATTTTCGGCACTGGACATGAGCGTGTCCTCAACCAATGTCGCGCTGACCTTGTATATGGCCTAGCGGGTTATCATCAAGGCCAGCCAGTAACAGCCAAGGCAGGCCACGTACGTCACCAACAGCGGCCCAAAGTGCCGCCCGAAGGTCAGGGCGGCAGCCAGAAACAGCCCCCCTGTCAGAAACAGTTTTCCAACCTGGCCCAGAACAAGCATCCAGGCCCTGTATCGCGCATTACCTGCCAGGTAATTTGGCAATACGTGCAGCGCCATGAAGAATCCCGGCACTGCGGCAATCAGCGCGCCAAAAATTGCAGCGGCTGCTGTGCGCGAACCGTACACGGCTCCGAATAACGCGGCAAGAATCAGCCCGCACAGCAGTTGTGCGCTGCAGACTGCAATGCCGAGACGCATCCCCCGCAATCGCAGCCGCCGCATCAATTTGCCTGCCGGGCCAAATCAACACCGGGCACATCCTTGCCACTGCCAATATGCGGCAGCGCGGGCCGAACTATAGTCAAACTTGCTCCGAGCGTCAATAATGAATCGATCGCGGCTTACTTGAAGCGCGCAACCAGCTGGTCCAATTCATCCACATTGGCGTAGTCGATGACGACGCGGCCGCGCCCACCGCGCCCCGGCTGCACAGTCACGGATACTTCCAGCGCCGCGCTCAGATCCCGCTCCGCCTGCACCAGCCATGGCGGCCTGTAAGCTGGCACACGCCGCCCCCGGGTGTGGCCGAGCGCGGTTTGCACCAATGCCTCCGTCTGGCGCACGTTGAGGCCGCGGGCCGCCACTTGCTGCGCCAGCTCGTCCTGCATTTCCGTGGGCGCTCCCAGCAGCGCGCGCGCATGGCCCATGTGCAGCGTGCCCTTGCGCAGCAACTCCTGCGCAGCGGGTGCCAAATCAGTCAGCCGCAACAGGTTGGACACTGCTGCGCGCGAGCGGCCCACGGCTTCGGCACAGGCGGCATGAGTCAGATTGCATTCGTCAATCAAGCGCCGCAGGGCTGCGGCCTCTTCCAGCGGGTTAAGATCTTCACGCTGAATATTCTCGATCAGCGCCAGCGCCATGGCTGTCTCATCCGCTACCGAACGCACGATCGCGGGCACGCTTTCCAGCCCGGCCATGCGTGCCGCGCGCCAGCGTCGCTCGCCGGCCACGATCTCGTACGTGCCAGCCACGTCGCGCACCACCAGCGGCTGTACGACACCTTGCGTGCGGATTGACTGTGCCAGGGATTCGAGCGCCGCCGCATCCATGTCGCGCCGTGGCTGAAAGCGCCCCGGGCGCAAATCATCGAGCGCGATGTCCAGCAGGCTGCCCCGCTCCTCATCGGCAACATCATCAAAATCATTGCTTAACAGGGATTCCAGCCCACGCCCGAGCCCGCGTTTCTTGCTCGCCATGTTTTACGCCTGCCTCCGCTGGCCGAGTAATGAGGATAATGCTCGCCGCGCGCCGGCCTGTTCCTGCGGCATTTCGATGTCATCGCGCCCAAGGATCTCGGCCGCCAGCGCGCGATAGGCCGCCGCGCCGGTGGCGCTGTTGTCATATTGCAGCACTGGCAGGCCGTGGCTGGGCGCTTCCGCCAGGCGCACGTTGCGCGGAATCACGGTGTCGTAGACAGCACTGCCGAAATACTCGGTGAGCTGTGCGGACACGTCGCCGGTCAGCCGGTTGCGCGCATCATACATGGTGCGCAGCACACCTTCGATCATCAACTGCGGATTAATGCGCGCGCGCACCTGTTCGATGGTGTCGAGCAGATCCGACAGGCCTTCCAGCGCGTAATATTCGCACTGCATGGGAATGATCAACCCACGCGCTGCCGCCAGCGCGTTGATGGTCAGCATGGACAGCGCCGGCGGGCAGTCAATGATGACATAATCAAAATTATCAGCCACCTCGGCCAGCGCCCGGCGCAGAGCCAGCCGGCCGTTGCGGCGCTCGCGCAATTGCACCTCGGCGGCGGTCATGTCGCCATTGGCGCCGAGCAGGTAGAAGGCACCATCGAGCACGACCTGCAGGGCTTCAGAAACGTCGTTTTCGCCGAGCAGGAAGTCGCAAACCGTGACTTCCAGTGCCGCCTTGTCGACGCCGACACCCATGGTGGCGTTGCCCTGGGCATCCATGTCCACCAGCAGGACACGCTGTTCGGCCTCGGCCAGTGCCGCAGCCAGATTGACACTGGTCGTGGTCTTGCCGACACCTCCTTTCTGATTGGCTATGGCAATAATGCTGCTCATGGCGTGCTAGTCTAAATCAAACCGGGTTCCAGAATCGCCAGATGGCGTTCGGCATCGAGGCCCGGCACATCCAGCGAGATTGTATCCACGGCGCGAAAATCGAGCGGCAACTGCGCCAATTCGGCACCGGGATGGCGTCCTTTCATAAGCAGGACACGGCCGCCCGGGGCAATCAAATGACCGGCCAGCTGCGCCGTTTCGCCGGCGCTGGCGAAAGCCCGGCAAATGACGCTGTCAAAGCGCAGCTCCGGCTTGTAGGCCTCCACCCGCTGCTGCACCACTTGTACGTTGTCGAGTGCCAGACGGCGCCGCACATGGCGCAGGAAAGCCGCTTTCTTGCGCGCGGACTCGATCAACACCACGTCCAGTTTCGGACGGGCAATCGCCAGCACGAGGCCAGGCAAGCCGGCGCCGCTGCCAACATCAGCCAGACTGGTGCCGACCACAAATGGCGCCACCGCCAGGCTGTCGAGCACATGCCGCGTGACCATGGCCAGCGGATCGCGCACAGCGGTAAGGTTGTAGGTTGCGTTCCAGGTGGTCAACTCGCGCAGATAATCAATCAATACAGCGCGCGCCTTCTTCGGCACCCGCAGCTGCAGGGCGCGCACTCCGGCATCCAGCCGCGCCGCGCATTCTCCCCAGTCAGTCATGGCCATGGACTCAGGAGCCCGCGCTTCTGGCCCAGGTGTCGCGCAGGGCCACGGTGCGGTTGAATACCGGCGCATCGGCGCGGTGCTCGTGGCGATCGGCGACAAAATAGCCAACCCGCTCGAACTGCAGATTTTGTTCCGGCAGAACCTCGACTGCGCCCGGCTCGATGCGGCAATCCTCCAGCACGGTCAACGCATTGGGGTTGATGTGGTCGAGGAAATCACCCTCGACGGCAACCGGGTCGGCCACCGCGAACAGGCGATCATACAGGCGCACCGTGGCGCGCTTGCCATGGCTCACTGACACCCAGTGGATCACGCCCTTCGGCTTGCTGCCGTCGGCCGGATTCTTGCCCAACGTATCCGGGTCGTAGCGACAATGAACTGCGATGATCTCGCCATTCGCGTCTTTGACCACCTCCTCGGCCGTAATCACATAAGCGTTGCGCAGGCGCACCTTCTTGCCCAGCACCAGGCGCTTGTATTTCTTGTTCGCCGATTCGCGGAAGTCAGCGCGCTCGATCCATATTTCCCGCGTGAACGGCAGTTCGCGCGCGCCCATGTCGTCGCGCTGCGGATGACTGGGCGCGCGCAGCGTCTCAACCTTATCCTCGGGGTAATTCGTGATAACCAGTTTGAGTGGTTCCAGCACGCACATGGCGCGCGGCGCGTTCTCGTTCAGATCCTCACGGATGGCATGCTCCAGCATGCTCATGTCGACCACGCTGTTGGTGCGCGACACGCCGGCCATGTCGCAAAACCTGCGGATCGAGCGCGGTGTATAGCCGCGCCGGCGAATGCCAGACAGCGTCGGCATGCGCGGATCATCCCAGCCATCGACGTGGCCGCCGTCCACCAGGCGCTTGAGCCGGCGCTTGCTGGTAATGGTATAGCTCAGGCTGAGCCGGCCGAATTCGGTCTGCACCGGGCGCGCCGGCACCGGCAGGTGCTCGATCAGCCAGTCGTACAGCGGCCGATGGTCTTCGAATTCCAGCGTGCACAGCGAATGCGTCACACCTTCGATGGCATCCGATTGGCCGTGGCCGAAGTCATAAGAGGGATAAATGCACCAGTCGTCGCCGGTTTGGTGATGTGTGGCGTGGCGCACGCGGTAGATGATCGGGTCGCGCAGGTTCATGTTGCCGGCGCTCATGTCGATCTTGGCGCGCAGGGCCGCCGCGCCATCGGCGAATCCGCCGGCACGCATCTGCTCGAATGCGGCCAGGTTTTCCGCGACGCTGCGCTCGCGATAGGGGCTGTTTTTACCCGGCTCGTTCCAGGAACCGCGGTATTCGCGCGCCTGCTCGGCCGTCAATTCATCGACATAGGCATCGCCATTCTTGATCAAGTGCAGCGCGTA
>DATGUT010000356.1:0-4797 GCA_035301185.1 Salinisphaeraceae bacterium | reverse complement strand
CCGGGTCAGGCGCGTGTAGTTGAGTTGCGTGCGCGTGTCGTAAATGCCCTGGCGATTTTGCCAGCCGAGCCGGCCCAACTGCTCGTCGCTGAGCGGCTCGGTGGCGATGACGCGATCGCGAATGGCGGCCACGCGCTGCATGATGCGGCGCTCCCCTGCCCCGAATGCATTTGTGGCCAGCAGCACTTTGTTGGCCCGCACCTCGCCATCGTGGGTGCGCGCGATCATTGCCGCGCCGTGGCAATGCAGGTCGGTGAGCGGCGAATACTCGTGCAGGCGCACACCCAGGGCCATGGCAGCCCGGCGCAGCCCCCAGGCCAGCTTGGCCGGATGCACGATGCCGCTGCGCGAGCGCGACCAGACGCCGCCCTGATACAGCGGCGAGGCAACTTCGGCCTGCACCTCCTCGCGGTTCAGATAAACCACATCGTAATTGTGCTTGCGGTGCAGCTCCAGCTCTTCTTCCAGCTGCGGCAGATGCGCCTGCTCGACCGCAACCGTGATCTCGCCGTTCCATTCGATATCGGCATCGATGTCGTGGCGTTCCAGTGTCTCCTGAAAGCCCTGCATGTTGTCATGGCCGAGCTGTTCGAGCGTGTCGATGTCGTTGGGGAAAATCCGCGCCGCATTGCCCAGGCCATGCATGACCGAGGTGGAGACGATGCCACCGGGGCGCCCCGAGGCGCCGATGGCGACGCGCTGCGCCTCGATCAAAACCACGTCCCGCTCGGGCGCGGCCTCCTTGGCCTGGAGCGCCGCCCACAGGCCGGTGAAGCCACCGCCGACGATGAGTAGATCCGCTTCCGTGCGCCCGATCAAGGGCGGCTCGGGTGCAGGCGCAGCCGGATGATCGAGCCACAACGGATACAGTGTCGTGTCACCCAACGCGTCCTGGATTGTCTTGGTCATCTGCTTTCTCCCTGCAAGCCGCGGCAATAAGCAGTCGTTTTGCGCTGGCATGCTCGCGCAACGCTATATGCCCGAGTCTACCGGAATGCGCCCGCGACCCCAACGGCCGACCAATGCGCCAAGTATGCGCCAGCATGGACTGTGGCCCACTACAGCCGCCCTGTTTTCCCGCCTGCAGCGGGTGCGGCACGCGGTTGGCATTCAGTAGCCGAATTAAGGTATAAACGAGCCAGCAGAGTCGATTGATCCAAGCAGCCGCAGGCGGGCGGGCATAAAGACTGCCGGCCTGCACTGCGGATCGGAGGAGCACAATGGAAACCGGCGAAGGCCATCTGCAACGGCGCCTGAAACTGCACCACGTGGTTTTCATTGGCCTTGCCTACATGTCGCCGTTTGCGGTGTTCGATACCTTCGGCATCGTCTCCGCCTCCACCGGCGGGCACGTGCCGGCCTCCTATGTCATCGTCACCATCGCCATCCTGTTCACGGCTTTCAGCTACGGCAAGATGGTGCGCATTTATCCGGTTGCCGGTTCTGCCTATACTTATGCGCGGCGCACGATCAACTCCGGCATCGGCTTTCTGGTCGGCTGGGCGGCACTGCTGGATTACCTGTTCCTGCCGATGATCAACGCCCTGCTGGCGAAGATCTATTTGTCGGCCGAGTTCGGCTTCGTGCCGGGCTGGGTGTGGATCGTCGGCCTGATCGTCATCATCTCGGTGCTCAACATCATCGGCGTCAAGATCACGGCCAAGGCGAACGTGCTCATGGTGCTCTTCCAGCTGGTCGTCGCGCTCGTGTTCGTGTTTCTGACGATCCGCGCCATCAGGGCCGACAGCGCCGTCGAGTTCGCCCTGGCACCCTTTTATGCCATCGACATGCAGACCAGCAGCCTGTTCGCCGGCGCCTCGGTGCTGGCGCTGGCCTTTCTCGGCTTCGATGCCTCCACCACTCTGTCGGAGGAAACCATCGAGCCGGAGAAGAACATGCCGCGCGCGATCTTCCTGATCGCGCTGCTGGGTGCCGCCTTCTTCACCAGCGTCACGTTCTTCATGCAGGTGTTGTTCCCGGACGTCGAATCACTGCATGCCCTGACCGACGACATCGAAGCCGCCTCGCCGCACATCGCCATGTACATCGGCGGTTTCGCCTTCCAGGCCTTCTTCCTGTCCGGCGCCTTCATCTCGGTGCTTGCTTCAGGCCTCGCCTCGCAGACCAGCGCCTCGCGCCTGGTCTATGCCATGGGCCGCGACGGTATCCTGCCGCGCCGGTTTTTCGGCTATATCAGCCCGCGCTTCGGCACGCCGGTGTTGAACATCCTCGTGATCGGCGTCATTGCGCTGACCGCGCTGAGCCTGGATCTGAACTCGGCCACGTCGCTGATCAACTTCGGCGCCTTCACCGCGTTCGCGTTCGTCAACCTGTCGGTGATCGCAACCTATGTGCGCCGCGAGGGGTTCAGCATCGCCCCCGGCGCCTTCGGCTGGCTCGTCGTGCCACTCATGGGCTTTCTCATCAACGCTTATCTCTGGCTCAGCCTGGATCAGCTCGCCATGGCCGTCGGCCTGAGCTGGACCGCGGGCGGCTTCATTTATCTGCTTTATGTCACCCGGGCATTCAGCCGACCGGTACCGGAATTGTCCTTCGAGGAAGCGGAGTAAGATTGCCAAGGCAGCGGGCGCTGCCGGTGGATCAACAGATCCTGTGCCCGGTCAGCACCCGACTCAGCCTGCTTTATGCCACAATCATGGATACCGCCCAACGGGGCCATGGCGCAAAGCCGTGGCCTTCGGATAAAGCGGGCGAGTGGTCTTTGCAACCCTGTTGCCAATACATGGTTACCGTCAGTTCCAAGCGAGCGATTTCAGCCCCATCATCCACTTTCAATGAATGGGTGGCGAGCCTGGCCTGTGCCGCAAACCGATTTGACGACCCCCGCCTGCGCATGGCCTTCGAGCAGGCTCGAGAGGCGCATGCCGGGCAGGAAAACTGGAAACATGGATTCAGCAGAGCACAGGACAGGGCCGCCCTTCTTGTCGAACTGGGGCTGGATTCGGACGCAGTCATGGCCGGCTTGCTGCATGATGTCCCGCGGCTGGAGCAACAGGACCCGCAGTGGCTTGTTGCCAAGTATGGTGAAACCATCGCCGCCCTCGTCCGAGGGGCGAACCGGGTGGCGGCTCTCGACACGACCAGGCAGCCGCCGCATGAGGCCGATGATGCCCAGGCCGAAGCGCTGCGCAAGATGGTCTTGGCCATGGCTCGGGATATTCGCGTGGTGTTTATCGCCCTGGTCGAGCGATTGATCACCCTGCGCGCTGTAGACCAGCTGCCCAGGGAACAACGACACCACCTGGCCCGGCAAACACTACAGCTCCATGCGTCGCTGGCCAATCGCCTGGGCATCGCCCGCCTGAAATGGGAATTGGAAGACCTGAGCCTGCGCATCTTGGAACCGACAAGCTATCACCGCATCGCCAAGCAGCTGGCTGCAAGACGCGAAGAAAGGGAAAAAGACATCCAGCAGCTGAAGACCAAGCTGTCCGCAGCACTGGCACGCGCAGGCATCGCTGCGCAGGTTGACGGTCGCCCCAAACACATTTACAGCATCTGGCGCAAGATGCGCAAGAAACAGCTGGCTTTCGACAACCTGTTCGACCTGCGGGCATTTCGCATACAGGTCAACACCATCCGCGAATGCTATGAGGCATTGAGCGTGGTGCACACGCTGTGGCCACACAATGCAGCCGAGTACGATGACTACATCACGGCGCCAAAAGCCAACAATTACCAGTCCGTGCATGCGGTGGTCACCGCCGCGGACGGCCACAGCCTGGAAGTCCAGATCCGCACGCACGCGATGCATGCACAGGCCGAGCTCGGGGCCGCCGCACACTGGCGCTACAAGGAAGGCGGACACGGGGATGCGACGTTTGATGCACGCGTCTCCTGGCTGCGCGAGCTGTTGCAATGGGTTCGTGAAGAAGCTGGAGATTACGGGGTGCTGGATGAGTCCAGCGCCGATGTCTTCGACGATCATGTGTTTGTGTTCACGCCTCAGGGCGACATCCTGGATCTGCCCCGCGGCGCCACCCCACTGGATTTTGCCTATGGTATTCACACTCAGGTTGGCCACCGCTGTCGCGGCGCTCGCGTCAACGAGCGGATGGTGCCGCTGACCCACTTGCTTGAAACCGGCGACCAGGTCGAGATTCTGACTGCTGCAAGGGCCCAACCCAGTCGCGACTGGGCGGTTCCAACCCGGGGCTACCTGATCAGCAAGCGCGCGCGCGCCAGCGTCCAGCGCTGGTTCCGCGCCGAGGATTTCGATCGCGATGCGGCCACTGGTCGCGCCACTCTAGAACGCGTGCTGCAACGCGCCGGTGCCGCACATCTGCCCAATCACGAAACGCTGGCCCGGCTCCTGCACTTCGCTCACCCCAGGGAGCTTATGGCCGCACTCGGGCGCGGTGAATTATCCGAAGACCGGATTATGACAGCGCTGCATAAGTACCAGGCGGCCGAACAACCACCACCGCTTCCCAGTTTGCCGGAACGCGGCCGCGCACCTGCTGCAGCGACCGGCACGGGCGTTGTCGTCGCCGGCGTCGAGAATCTGCTCACACGTTTGGCGGCATGCTGCCATCCAATCATGGGGGATTCGATCGTCGGCTTCGTAACCCGCCGCAACGGCATTGCCATACACCGTGCAGACTGCCCCAACATCACCGGCATGGATGCCAATGTCCGCGAACGCGTCCTTGAAGCCCGATGGGGCACTGCCGGCAATCAGCGCTATCCTGTTGCCATTCTTGTGCAAACGAATAACACGCGTGTGCTGGTCAACGAGCTGTCATCCATTCTCGGCAGTGAGCAGGTACCGCTTCT
>DATGUT010000355.1:0-15332 GCA_035301185.1 Salinisphaeraceae bacterium | reverse complement strand
CAGTTGTTGCTGCTGGCCGCGGTTGCTCAAAAACAGCAACTCGTCCTGTTCAGCCAGCAGCAGATTGAACGGGCCATAAGCCTGTTTCTGCTCGCCGAGCGCGGCCGCATGTCGAGTCAAGCTATCGTTTTGACCGAGTGCCGCCTGCACCAGCCAGCCGCGCGAGCGCCAGTGCGGATCGTGCTCCGCTGTGTGCACATTGGTCACGGCCGCGATGCGCCCGCTGGTGTCGGCGGCGCACCAGGCACCACCGGCGCGCTCATCGCGGCCACCGTAAATGCCGCTGGCATCGGTCCACCAATGCGCGGCGCTGCTGGGCCGGGCGAAGAACTCGTCCCGGTTGGCGGCCATGATCAAGTCGTAGTGCGCATGCATTTGCCAGGCAAAAGTAATCAAACACATGGGGCTCGCCACTCAGCAGGAATAATACATGTCGAATTCGACCGGATGCGTGGTCGCGTTCAGGCGCATGACCTCCTGCTGCTTGAGGGCAATATAGGCGTCGATCAAATCATCACGGAACACGTCGCCCTTGCGCAGAAAGTCGCGATCCTCGTCGAGCGCCTGCAGGGCTTCCTGCAGCGAGAGGGCCACCGTGGGAATGACCTTTTCCTCTTCCGGCGGCAAGTCATACAGATTTTTTTCCATGGCTTCGCCGGGGTGGATCCGGTTTTCGATGCCATCGAGGCCAGCCATGAGCATGGCGGCAAAGGCGAAGTAGGGATTGGCCGTGGCATCGGGAAAGCGCAGTTCGATGCGCCGCGCGTTGGGGCTGGCGACCCAGGGAATGCGCACCGAGGCCGAACGATTGCGCGCTGAATAAGCCAGCAGCACCGGTGCGTCGAACCCCTTGACCAAGCGCTTGTAGCTGTTGGTGGAGGCATTTGCAAAGGCATTCAGAGCGCGGGCGTGACGGATCAGGCCGCCGATGTAATACAACGCGGTTTCCGACAGACCACCATATTCATCGCCGACAAAAATGTTCTTGCCGTCGAGAAACAGCGACTGATGCACGTGCATGCCGGAGCCATTGTCGCCCACCAGCGGCTTGGGCATGAAGGTCGCGGTTTTGCCAAAGCTGTGCGCGACATTAGCCACGCAATACTTGTACACCAGCAGCTCGTCGGCTTTTTTCACCAGCGTATTGAAGCGCATGCCGATTTCACCCTGGCCGGCGGTGCCGACCTCATGATGGTGCACCTCCACGCTCAGGCCCATCTCCGCCATGGCCAGGCACATGGCGGAGCGCAGGTCGTGGTGGCTGTCCACCGGCGGCACCGGAAAATAGCCGCCCTTGATCCCCGGGCGATGGCCCTTGTTACCACCGGGAAAGGACTTTTCGCTGCTCCAGTAGGCTTCCTCGGAATCAATGGCATAGCCGACACCGCGCATTTCGGCGTGCCAGTTGACCGAGTCGAAGACGAAAAACTCCGCTTCCGGGCCAAAATAGGCGGTATCAGCAACTCCAGTCGCAGCCAGCCAGGCTTCGGCGCGCTTGGCCACGGTGCGCGGATCACGGTCATAGCCCAGCAAGGTGTTGGGTTCCAGCACATCGCAGCGGATGATGACGGTCGGCTCCTCGAAAAATGGATCCAACACCGCGGTGGCGGGATCGGGCATCATCACCATGTCGGAGTCGTTGATCCCCTTCCAGCCCTCAATGGCAGCACCGTCGAACATCTTGCCCTCTTCCAGGAAGTCCTCATCCACAATGTGCGCGGGCATGGTGATGTGTTGCTCCTTGCCGCGCGCATCGCAGAAGCGAAACGCGACGAAGCGCGCCGCGCTGTCGTGAATGAGTTTGAGCACATTGTCAATGGCCATGATCTTTCCTGGTTTCCGAACTGGAGCGCAGCGGCTTGTGGGCCTGTGTCGACGGCACTGCCGTATGCCGATCTCCGCCTGCTTGCAGGCTGCATGATCCAAGCTGCGCAAAGTAATTAAACCGCCTATTTTCGCACTATTGGCCTGTTCATGCGACAAGGCAGGCAAGGATTGTGCCCAGCCTATCGGCCTCGTTCGTTATAATCGCGTATTTATGCAAATGGATTCGCTATGGACTTTCAGGAGCTTGTTTTCCGCCTGCAGCAATTCTGGGCGGCCCAGGGCTGTGTCGTGGTGCAGCCGCTGGACATGCCGGTGGGTGCCGGCACGTTCCACACGGCGACGTTCCTGGCTGCGATCGGCCCGGAGCCCTGGCGCGCCGCCTATGTGCAGCCATCGCGCCGGCCCACCGATGGTCGCTACGGCGACAACCCCAACCGCTTGCAGCATTATTATCAGTTCCAGGTGTTGCTGAAGCCGTCGCCGGCGGACATTCAAGACGTTTTTCTGGAATCGCTCACCAGCCTCGGCATCGACATGAGTGTGCACGACGTGCGCTTCGTCGAAGACAATTGGGAATCGCCCACGCTGGGTGCCTGGGGCCTCGGTTGGGAAGTCTGGCTCAACGGCATGGAAATCACCCAGTTCACGTATTTCCAGCAGGCCGGCGGGCTCGATTGCCAGCCGGTCTCCGGTGAAATCACCTACGGCCTGGAGCGCATCGCCATGTATTTGCAGGACGTGGAAAGCGTCTATGACCTGGTTTGGTCGGACACGTCGGCCGGGCGCATCACCTATGGCGACGTATTTCACCAGAACGAGGTGGAACAGTCGCGCTACAACTTCGAGCAGGCCGACGTGGCCATACTGTTTGCCCGCTTCGACGCAGAGGAGCGGGAATGCCACCGGCTGGTGGCCGAGCAACTGCCGCTGCCAGCCTACGAGCGCATGCTGGAATGCTCGCACACCTTCAACCTGCTCGATGCGCGCCATGCCATTTCGGTGACCGAGCGCCAACGCTACATCCTGCGCGTGCGCGACCTCGCCCGCGCCTGCGCTCAGGCTTACTACGACATGCGCGCAGCGCTTGGCTTTCCCCTGCTCAAGGACAAGGCGGCATGAGTGCTACTCTACTGATCGAAATCGGCGTCGAGGAATTACCCCCCGGCGCCATGCGCCCGCTGATGGATGCGTTCGCCGACACCATCGTGGCCGGGCTCGACGATGCCGGCCTAGTGTTCGGCGCGGTCAGCCGCTATGCCACGCCGCGCCGGCTGGCCGTAGCCATCACCGACACCGCGGCCAAGACGCCGCCGCGCACAATCAAAAAGACCGGGCCGGCAATCGCCATTGCCTATGACGCCGAAGGCCAGCCGACGGCCGCCGCAGAGGGCTTTGCCCGCGCTGTGGGCGTGCCACTCGCCGAGCTGATCACGCTTGACAGTGACAAGGGCCCGCGCCTGGCCTATCAGGACGAACAGCCGGGCGAGCCGCTGGCCGCGCTGCTGCCGGCAGTGGTGGAACAGGCCTTGCGCCAGCTGCCCATTGCGCGGCGCATGCGCTGGGGGAGCTCCAGTGCCGAGTTCGTGCGCCCCGTGCACTGGGTGGTGAGCATGCACGGCACGCAGCTGCTGCCGCTGACCGTATTCGGCATTGCCGCAGGCACCGAAACGCATGGTCATCGGCTGCATTACCCCGCGCCGATTGCGCTGGCTGCGGCCGACGACTATGTCGAGCGCCTGCGTGCGCCCGGTCATGTGCTGGCCGATCCCGACGAGCGCCAGGCGCGCATCCACAGCCAACTGCTGGCCTGCGCCGAAACGCTTGGTGGCAATGTGCTCATCGACGCAGCTCTGTTGGCGGAGGTCAACGCCCTGGTCGAATGGCCGGTCGCGCTTGGCGGCCGCTTCGATGAGCGCTATCTGCAGCTGCCGCGCGAAGTGCTGCTTGCGACGCTGCAGGGACATCAACGCTACTTCGCAGTCGCCGATGCCGCAGGCGAACTGTGCAATGCCTTCATCACGGTGGCGAACATCGACAGCAGCGATCCGGCGCAAGTCATCGCCGGCAACGAACGCGTCGTGCACCCGCGCCTGGCGGATGCGCTGTTTTTCTGGGAACAGGACCGAAGCACGGGGCTCGCAGCCTTTGCCGACGGCCTCGACCGGGTCAGCTTTCAGCAGGAGCTGGGCACGCTGGCCGACAAGGTGCAACGCGTGCAGGCATTGGCCGCATGGCTGGCCGAGCACACCGGCCATGGCGCTGCAGCCGCGCCGCTGCAACAGGCTGCGACACTGGCCAAGGCCGATCTGCTGACCCACATGGTGGATGAGTTTCCCGAATTGCAGGGCATCATGGGTTGTTACTATGCGCAGGCGGCCGGCATGGATGCCGCGGTGGCCCAGGCCATTGGCGAGCATTATGCCCCGGTTGCCGCCAACTCGCCCATTGCCGGCTCGTTGCTGGGGCGCCTGCTCTCATTGGCCGATCATCTGGATACGCTGGCCGGCATTTTTGCAATCGGCAAACGCCCCAGCGGCGACAAGGATCCGTTTGCGCTGCGGCGCGCGGCACTGGGTGTGTTGCGCACACTCATCGAAGGCGAGTTGCGCCTGGATCTACAGGCCGCAATCGCCCACACACTGCGCCTGCAACCCGTCACCGAGGCGACAGCCCGGGCCGACGAGTTGGCAGATGAGTTGTTTGCGTTTCATCTCGAGCGCTTGCGCGGCTACTATGCCGAGCAGGGCTACGCGCCGGCAGAGTTTGCGGCCGTGGCTGCCACGGGAACGCGCGACATGCTCGATTTCGAACAGCGCCTGCGCGCAGTCGCAAGTTTTACCGAACTGGCACATGCGGCCATCGTCTGCGGCGCCCACAAGCGTGCCCGCAACCTGCTGAAAAAGAACGGTCAGGCGGACCAGCTAAGCATCAATCCGGAACTGTTTTCCGATCAGCATGAGCAGCAGCTCAACCACGCCTTGGCGCAACAGCAGCAACAGTTTGCGCCGGCCATTGCAGCGCATGATTACCCGCTCGCCCTGGCCAGCCTGGCCGAGCTGGCGCAGCCGCTGGATGCCTTTTTCGAGCATGTCATGGTCATGGTCGACGACCCCGGCATTCGCAACAACCGTCTGGCGCTGCTGGCCGCGCTGGACCAGCGCTGCCGCCAGGTCGCGGACATCTCGCTGCTCACCGTCACCGCAGACTAAGTGGGGAAATCGACATGGCGGCCGGCTAGAGCCTCATGAAGCTGATCATCCTGGATCGCGACGGCGTCATCAACAAAGACTCGGATGCATACATCAAATCGCCCGACGAGTGGCTGCCCATTGCCGGCAGCCTGCAGGCGATCGCGCGCCTGAAGCGGGCGGGTTACGTGGTCACCGTGGCGACCAACCAGTCTGGCATCGGGCGCGGGCTGTTCGATCTGAGCGCACTCACGGCCATGCACACAAAGATGCAGCGCCTGCTGGCGGAGCTGGATGTGCAAATCGACGGCATATTCTTTTGTCCGCATGCGCCGGACGCCGGCTGTGCATGCCGCAAGCCAAAACCGGGCTTATTGCAGGCCATTGGTCAGCGTTTTGCCACATCGCTCGAAGCAGTGCCCGTCATTGGTGACAGCGAGCGCGACATCGAAGCGGCTTGGCGCGTCCACGCTCGCCCGCTGTTAGTCAATACGGGCAAGGGCTCACGCGTGGACTCCCAACGCTATGCAGACGTGCCGCGGTACGAGAATCTCGCCAGCGTCGTAGACAGCTTGCTGCAGACCAACCAGGTCATCTCAGACGACAAGAATTGAGGTCTATAAAACAAAACATTACCTGATTACGTATCAGTCACAGCTACGCGAAAACAGGCTTGTCGTTTGAACCATAGTGCGAAACACGAGATCTTGATGCCGGTGGCTGGTAGAGAGGGATCCCTCCATTACGGTCGCAGATTCCCTCCAGTCGCAATGACGAAGTTCAGAGTGGGTCTCCGAGCTTCATACACAAACGAAAACGTTATATTTCAATTAGTTGTATTACAGATTAGATATCCAGATTGCTGACCATGAGGGCGTTGTGTTCGATGAATTCACGACGCGGTTCCACGAAATCGCCCATGAGGGTGGTGAATATCTGATCTGCGCTCACCGCGTCGTCGATCTTCACCTGCAACAAGCGCCGCCCTTCGGGATCCATGGTGGTCTCCCATAGTTGTTCAGGGTTCATTTCACCCAGGCCCTTGTAGCGCTGCACATGCTGACCCTGGCGTGCCTGCCGCAAGAGCCAGCGATAGGCTTCATCGAAACTGCGCACCTGCTGGGTCTTTTCACCTCTGCGCACAGTTGCACCGTCGCCAATCAAATCCATGAGCTCATTTCCCAGATCTGCAACCTGAGCATATTCGGCACTGTTGAAAAAATCCTCATGCCAAACAAAAACATGCGGCACGCTGTGGCTATGGCGCGTAACCTGTAAATGCAGTGGCCGCTCGCCGCTGGCGGCATTGACCTGCACAGTGTAACTGTGTCGCGGCTCGTCGCGGGCATCGAGACGTTGCTGCAAAGCTTCGGCCCAGCCCTGCATGCGCGCGTGATCGCTAAATAAATCAGGGGTGACCCGCGGCAGACAGGTCATTTCATACAATGTTGCCGGGTCATAACGCAGCGTCATGCGGTCGATGATAGCCAACAGATTGGCGTAGCGTTGCGCCAGATCCGCCAGGGCATCATCAGTGATGGGCGGTGCGCCTTCGGACACCACGAGCTCGGCCTTGTTCAGGGCCAAGCGCAGCAGGTACTCGTTCAACTCCCGATCATCCTTGACGTAATACTCGTGCTTGCCACTCTTGACCTTGTACAACGGCGGCTGGGCGATATATACATGGCCGGCTTCCACCAGCGGATACATCTGCCGATAGAAAAACGTCAGCAGCAGGGTGCGGATGTGTGAGCCATCCACGTCCGCATCCGTCATGATGATGATGCGATGATAGCGCAGCTTGGCCGGATCGAACTCGTCTCGGCCTATGCCACAGCCCAGGGCCGTGATCAGCGTACCCACTTCGGCGGACGATAGCATCTTATCGAACCTGGCTTTTTCCACATTGAGAATCTTGCCCTTGAGGGGCAGTATCGCCTGGTAGCGGCGATCGCGCCCCTGCTTGGCGGAGCCGCCGGCCGAATCACCCTCAACCAGGAACAGCTCGGACAGCGCCGGATCCTTCTCTTGGCAGTCGGCAAGCTTGCCCGGCAAACCGGCCACATCCAGTGCATCCTTGCGCCGCGTCATCTCACGCGCCTTGCGCGCAGCATCGCGCGCTCGCGCAGCATCCACCACCTTGGCGGCAATGACTCGGGCTTCGCGCGGATTCTCCAGAAAGAAATCGCCCAGGTATTCGCCCAGCGCGGACTCAACCGCCGCCCGCACTTCAGAGGACACCAGCTTGTCTTTGGTTTGCGAAGAAAATTTTGGATCTGGCACCTTGACCGACACGACAGCCGTCAGGCCTTCGCGCGCATCCTCGCCCACGGGCGAGACCTTTTCCTTGCGAGCAATGCCCTCCTGTTCAATATAGTTATTCATGGTGCGCGTCAGGGCCGCACGAAACCCCGCCATGTGGGTGCCGCCATCCCGCTGCGGGATATTGTTCGTATAGCAGAAAACACTCTCCTGATAAGAGTCGTTCCACTGCATGGCGATCTCAACGACAATGCCATCGCGTTGTGTGCTGAAATAGAACACGGTTTCGTGCAGACGCGTCTTGTTGGCATTCAGATTATCCACGAACGCGCGAATGCCGCCTTCATACTCAAACACTTCTTCTCGCTCGGCCGCCTCGTCCGCCAAGCGAATGCGCACGCCGGAGTTGAGAAACGAAAGCTCGCGCAAACGCTTGGCCAGAACGTCGTATTTAAACTCTATGTTGGTAAAGACACTGCTGCTTGGGTGAAACCGGATTACGGTACCGGTCTGTTCGCTGTCACCGATGACGGTCAGCGGCTCCAGCGGTTCACCCATGCTGTAATTCTGCTGGTGGATGCGGCCATTGCGCTTGATCGTAAGGGTCAGGCGATCGGACAAGGCATTTACAACCGACACCCCCACGCCGTGCAGACCACCAGACACCTTGTAGGAGTTGTCATCGAATTTGCCGCCGGCGTGCAGCACTGTCATGATGACCTCGGCTGCCGGCCTGCCTTCTTCCTCCAGCACACCAACCGGGATGCCGCGACCATCATCCGCGACTGTCACACTTTGATCGCGATGTATGGTGACCTGGATTTCGCGACAGTAACCCGCCAGTGCCTCATCAACGGCATTATCCACGGCCTCGAACACCATGTGGTGCAACCCCGTGCCATCATCAGTGTCGCCGATGTACATGCCCGGCCGTTTGCGCACCGCCTCCAGGCCCTTCAACACCTTAATGTTGCTGGAATTATAATCCGCCGACGCATCACGATCCCTATGGGCCATAATTGTTTCAACCATTCATTACACACAAGTAATACATTTTAACATGTATTGAAGCCACAAGATGCGCCGCCATTCCGCCAAAGGCACAAGCCAGCCCTCCAACCAGGTTGCCGGCAGCCTCAGTTCATTGCACGGCCTTGATGCCGGCATGTTCCACGTGGAACATGCCGCCGATGGCAGGCAACGCCCAGGCCGTACTTGGCTCAATCGCAGTGATGAAACACTGACAATCCAGAGCCGCCAGCTCCTGCATCACGGCCTGCTGGAACCGGCGGCCCAACTCTGCCTGCAGATCATCCACCAACACAATCGGTGGCTCACCGCCCGCATCCATTAGAATATATGCCTGCGTGAGCAGCAGGGCGATGCCCAGCAACTTTTGCTGGCCTCGTGAGACATGGGCTTTCGCCTCAACCTCGGCCACCTCAATACGCAAGTCCGCCCGGTGCGGCCCCTGACGGGTGTAACCGGCCTTGCGATCGCCCTCCATGGCGGCCGCCAACGCTTCCGTAAAGCTTGCTCGATGAGACCAGCCGGAAACATAATGCATGGAAGGCGCCTCTTCGCCAATGAGCCGAGACAAGGTCTGTGGTAGCGCTGCCGCCAACTTGTCAATATATTTCCTGCGGCTTTGATCGATAATCCTGGCAGCTCTGATCAAGTCGAAATCCCAAGCACTTATCGTCGCAATATCAGCCTTATTGCGTAGCGCTCTGTTGCGTTGACGCAACGCGCGGCGATATTGGCGCCACGCTGGATAAAACGATGGTTCCACGTGGAACACGCCCCAATCCAAGAAACGCCGGCGAAATCTGGGTCCTTGCTCGAACAGGCGATGCAGGTTGGGCTCAATCAACTGCAATGGAGTCGCCTTGACCAGCTCATGCCGGGGTGTGCCGGCATCCCCGTCCAGTTTGTAGCGCAACTTATTGTCCTCGCCGATCATGCCGACTCGATGCAAACGCTCATGCAGTGTGGCAGCGGATTGCGCACGCAACACGAATTGTTTGCTGCCGTGCCGCATGATTTGGGTCACCCTGCTGCCGCGAAAGCTCTGCCCACGCGCAAGCAGATGAATCGCCTCCAGCGCGCTGGTTTTCCCCGAACCATTGTCACCGAGCAACAGGTTGATGCCCGCTGTCGGCCTTATTGAAAAATGGTGAAAGCAACGGAAATCGACTGCTTGGAGATTGGTGATGCGCACTGCGAAAGCCTCAAGCCATAAGCAAGGGCAAGGTCAGAAATGGGATCTTATCGGAGCAAACATCATGCCATGCGCAGTCAAAGTCGCTTATTTGCAGGCCAAGGATCGCGGCAACATTCTTGTGCTGCCAGCAATGTGTGCTTGATCGGCATGGATCTGATGGCGTTGAGCAACAGCAGCCAATGGTGCCGGAGATCAGCTACAAACTGCTGTCTACAAGCGCATGGGCATGACGACAAACCGGCTGTCCGCGTTATCGCTGTCCTGGATCAGGCCGCTGCTGTTTTCGTCGGCAAGATGAAAGACAACCTTCTCGCCGCTCAGCACAGACAGCACATCCAGTAGATAATGCACGTTGAATCCGATGGCGAGTTGATCACCCTCGTAAGCCACGCTTATCTCATCCTCGGCAACCTCGCGGTCGGCATTTTGTGCGCGAATGCCGAGCACATTGTCCTGCAATGAAAGCTGCACGCCACCGATCTTCTCACTGGAGAGAATCGCCGCGCGCGATAACGCCTGGCGCACCGCTTCGCGATCTGCCGTCAGGCAATTGTTGTTGTCTTGTGGAATGACCCTTTCATAATCAGGAAAACGCCCATCAATGAGTTTGCTGGTGAATTGCAGCCCCGGCAGTTCAAAACGCATGTGGTTTCTCGCCAATTGCAGACTCACCTGATTGTCGCCGTCATCGGCAAGCAGGCGCGTCAACTCGTTTACGGCTTTGCGCGGCACAATGGCCTGGGTGGTCTGCGTCAGCGGCAACTGTGCGGCCGCTTCTGACAATGCCAGTCGATGCCCATCAGTTGCAACACAGCGAATCAGTTGCGGGCCAAACACAAACAGCAGGCCATTCAGATAAAATCGTACATCCTGGACAGCCATGGCGAAGGCCGTTTTATGCAGCAACTGCTTCAAGACCCCCTCACTGATCTCAAATTGTGTTTCTGATTCAATATCTTCTATTTTCGGCCAGTTGTCCTTGGGCATGTAGGACAGCAGGAACCTGGCTCGCCCTGAACGCACCCGAACCTGCTGTTCGTCCAGATCAACCGTCAGCTCGGCACCCTCATGCAAGCCGCGACAAATATCGAACAGTTTCCGCGCCGGTACAGCAGCCGCGCCAGGACTGGCGATCTCTGCAGGGCAGCGAGTAACCAGTTCGAGTTCCAAGTCGGTTGCGGTAATCACCAAATGCTCGTCGTGAGCATCGATGAGCACCGAAGAAAGAATCGGCATGGTCTGCTTGCGTTCGACAACCCCAATAACGCTTTGCAGGGCGGTAAGCAAGTCGCTGCGTTGCGTGGAAAATTGCATTACGCGGTCTCCATTCAAATTATGTTGTTTCGTGCTTGTTTCAAAGCCTGCTTAGATCTATCAATAAGAGTGAATAGTAGTAGCAATAGTTGCGCCGCATTTTTGTGGATATTATAAATTTGTATTTGTTTTCATGTTGTTGATATCGTTTTTGCGATCCAAATCCAGTTCAAGTCAATGTTCGCAGCCTGTGGATAACGCGTGGACGGTCTGCGGGCTGCGTCGCCGGTGACTGCTCGGACACGAGTTATACCGGAGTTATCCACAATCATGAGGTAAGAATGCGCATGAGATTGGTATAGTCTTCGGTGATGACCGCATCGGATTCACACAGCTCGCGCACCTTGCGGCAGGCGTGCAGCACGGTGGTGTGGTCACGCCCGCCAAAGGCCTGGCCTATTTCCGGCAGGCTGTGGTTGGTCAGCTCCTTGGATAGCGCCATGGCGATTTGCCGGGGCCGGGCGATGGAGCGCGAGCGCTTCTTGCCGAGCAGATCGCTCAGGCGCATTTTGAAGTACTCGGCCACTGTGCGCTGGATGTTGTCGAGCGTAACCTGGCGCTCATAAACCGCCAGCATGTCATGCAACGCCACCTTGGCAAACTCGACCGTGATTGGAGCTCCGGTGATCTGGGCCGAGGCAATCAGCCGGTGCAGGGCGCCTTCCAGGGCGCGCACGTTCGACCTGACCCGTTTGGCAATAAAAAATGCGACTTCCTGCGGCAGCGCAACCCTGTTGGCTTCGGCCTTTGACAGCAGGATGGCCACTCGGGTTTCCTCTTCTGGCGGCTCCACCGGCACCGACAGGCCCCAGGAGAAGCGCGACTTGAGACGATCCTCCAGGCCTTCGACTTCCTTGGGAAAGCGATCGCAAGTGATGACGATGCGCTGGTTGGATTCCAGCATCGAATTGAAGGTGTGGAAAAACTCTTCCTGCGAGCGTTCTTTGTTGGCAAAGAACTGAATGTCGTCGATGAGCAGCGCGTCCAGCGAGCGATAATGCGCCTTGAAGCCATCCATGCGATTGTGGCGAATCGCAGTAATCAGTTCGTTGACGAAATGCTCGGAGCGCACATAAGCTACCTTGAAATCGGGGCGCTGTTCGAGCAGCCGATTGCCGACACTTTGCATGAGATGGGTTTTGCCCAGGCCCACGCCGCCGTAGATGAGCAGTGGGTTGTAGGCGATCTTGTCAGGCTCGGCGGCCTGCTCGGCGGCCGCGCGTGCGAACTTGTTCGAATTGCCCTCGACAAAGGTCTGGAACGTGTGCCGGGAGTCGAGATTGTGCGGTATGGCAGCGGGACCGGGACTGACGGCATGCCGCGGCTGCTGGCTGGCAGAGCCGCCGCCGATCAGAATGCGAATGCGCGTCACTGGCGAGCCGAGTTGTTGAAGTGCAGTGGCGATCGGCGAGCGCAATTCGCGCTCGACATGATCGCGCACGACTTCGTTGGGCGCCATCAAGTCCAGACCGTCGTCGGTAAATACGGCTTCCAGAGGACGCAACCAGAGGTTGACATCCTTCTCGGGCAAGCGGTTTTCGATCTGTCTCAGACAGTGCTGCCAAATGGATTCAGCCAAAATTGGGTCTCCGCGGTTGGTCAATGGCATGCGTTGCCACGGTGGGAATACAGCCTAGCGCAGGCACAAGAACTTATCCACAGAACATCACCAGGCTTGCAAGAGAGGCGCATGGCTGGCTAAAATCCGCGGTCGTTTCAGCGTTGAGCGCTTGGCGCTCCCCGGGGATTATAGACATGAAAAGGACCTTTCAGCCAAGCAACGTGCGGCGCAAGCGAAGCCACGGGTTTCGCGCCCGCATGGCGACTCGTGGCGGTCGTGCGGTCATCCGCTCACGCCGAAACAAGGGGCGCAAAAGGCTAACCCCATAAATTGAGCACCGACAGCCGGCAGCAGTGGCTCAGGCGAAGTTCCCAGCCGCCGCGCGCTTGCATCACGCGCCGGAATTCAGCGTGGTTTTTCGTCGCGGCAGGCGCTTTGCGCGTTCCGGCTTGGTTGTTATCATCGCCCCTGGCAAGCAGCCGCAAGCTCGCCTGGGTTTGGCAGTGGCGAAACGGCATCTGCCGCGGGCAGTGGATCGCAATCGCGTCAAACGCTTGATCCGTGAGTCTTTTCGGCGGCAACGGGCGCATTTGGGCGCCTTGGATGTGGTGGTGCTGGCACGTGCCGCAACCGTCACCCTGCCCAACCGCCGACTGCGCGGCCAGCTACACAGCATCTGGTCGGAAATACACAACTCCTGCAGGAAATCGGCACGCGTCGCGCCCGACGGTGCGGCAAACGGCAGCTAACAGCCCCTGTTTCAGGGCGATTTGAAGGAAAGGATCATCACGCGCATGGACAATATCCGATTTGCGTTGTTGTGCGCCCTGGGCGTGCTTGCTTTCATGCTCTATCAGGCATGGCAGGCGGATTACAGTGCGACGGCAGAACCTCCCCGACCGACCCAGCAACAGCAAGCGGCCGCGAACAGCGACGCGACGGGTCGGGCGTCGGATTTGGCCGCGCCTCCGCAGCAGAGCGATCGCAGCGGCAAGCCTGAGGCGGATGCGGCTGCTGCACCAGGCTCCGACAAGCGTGATCGGGAATTGGCGCAAGGCAAGACAGTCCACGTCGTGACCGACAAGCTCGATGTCTACATCGATACCCGAGGTGGGGATTTGCGCCGTGTCGCTCTGCTGGATGTGCCGGTTTCCGCCGACCGGCCCGATTCATCATTGCGCCTGATCAACGATACGACGCCCAATTTCTTCATCGTGCAAAGCGGCCTGAGTGGTGGCGATGCACCGGACCACAACAGCCTCTATAAAACGCAGCAACAGGAGTATGAACTGGCCCAAGGCCAGGATACGCTGCAGGTTCCGCTCACCTGGAGCGATGGGAATGGGCATCAGGTAACGAAGATATTCACCTTTCATCGCGGCAGTTATCGCATTGATCTCGAGCATGAGATCAGCAACGAAACCAACAGCGCCTGGGACGTCAGCCAGTATGTACGCCTGTGGCGCACCCCGTTTCAATTGGCTGGCGAGATTCCGTTCACCAAGTCTTTCATGGGAGTGGGCTGGTATGAAGCGTTGGCGGACGAGGACAATAAGTACCGCTACGAAAAGCGTGATGGCGACAAGCTGGACGAAAACCCGCTCACCCTGACCCAGCGCGGTGGCTGGATTGCCATGGTGCAGCATTATTTCCTGGGCGCCGTGGTGATGCCCAGCAACGTCGATGTCAAGCTGTTTGCCGATGCGAGAGCAGTGCCCGGCAGCGACAGTGGCGAGGGTTTTGCAGCCGGCTTCATCAGCGCGGCGCAATCCGTTGCGGCCGACGGCCGGGAAGAGCTCAAAACCACGCTCTACATCGGCCCCAAGGAACAGGATCAGCTGGCGGCGCTGGCGCCCGGACTCGAGCTGACTGTTGATTATGGTTGGATGACGGTGCTGGCCAAGCCCATTTTCTGGGTCCTGGACAAATTGCACATGGTCGCCGGCAACTGGGGCGTGTCGATCATCCTGCTGACGATTCTCATCAAACTGGCGTTCTACAAGCTGTCGGAAAAGCAATACCGGGCGATGGCGCGCATGCGCAAGTTCGCCCCGCGCATGCAGCAATTGCGCGAGAAATACGGCGACGACAAACAACAGCTGCAAGCCAAGATGATGGACTTGTACAAGAAGGAAGGCTTCAATCCACTGGCCGGCTGCTGGCCCATGCTCATCCAGATGCCGGTGTTCATCGCCTTGTACTGGATGCTGCGCGGCGCGGTGGAACTGCGCTTGGCATCGTTTCTGTGGCTGCAGGATCTCAGTGCCCCCGATCCGTACTATATTCTGCCGGTGATTTTTGGCGCCACCATGTTCCTGCAGCAGCGCTTGCAGACCAATGTCACCATGGATCCGATGCAGCAGAAGATGATGCAAATCATGCCGCTGGGCATGGCCGTCTTCTTTGCCTTCTTCCCGGCCGGTCTGGTGCTGTACTACTGCGTCAACACGTTGTTGTCCATTACCCAGCAGTGGTACATCTACCGCAAGCTGGATGCCGAAGGCCTGGGGCACAGCGCGCCGGCCAAGTAGCCGGGTAACACCATGGCCATCGCCGATACCATCGCCGCCCTGGCCACGCCGCCGGGGCGCGGCGGCGTGGCGGTGGTGCGCGTATCCGGCGCGCATGTGCCGGACATTGCCCGCGCACTGCTCGGACGTCTGCCCGAGCCGAGGGTGGCGCAGTTGGCCGCGTTTCGCGACGCCGGCGGCGATGCCATCGACAGTGGTCTGGCGCTGTACTTCGCGGCGCCGGCCTCGTTCACCGGTGAGCACGTGCTGGAACTGCAGGGTCACGGCAGCCCCATGCTGTGCGATCTGTTGCTGGCGCGGCTGCTGGAACTGGGGGCGCGTCTGGCCCGGCCGGGCGAATTCTCCGAACGTGCCTTTTTGAATGACAAGCTCGGGCTGGCCCAGGCCGAGGCGATTGCCGACGCCATCGACGCCGGCAGCCATGC
>DATGUT010000354.1:0-2319 GCA_035301185.1 Salinisphaeraceae bacterium | reverse complement strand
GGACGCGAATCGAATTGCTCCAGAAACCGCAGGACAGCAGGATCAGGCCCTTTTCCTTGGCCTTCTTGCACAATTCCGCGGCCAGCGCGCTGTCCGGCGTGCGCGATTGCTTGTCGGTGACCAGTTCAAACGCGGCCATGGCGCCCAGGTGGCGGGCGTTGTCCACGGCCTCGAAGCGCTCCTGCCATTGCATGAAGCGCGCCATCAGGCGCTCGCCGAGATCCAGGCTTTGCGCCAGGATATCCTCTTTTTCGAACACGTCGATCACTGCCAGCGCAGCCGCGCAGCACAGCGGGTTGCCGCTGTAGGTGCCGCCCAGGGAATTGCCGCCCGAGGAATCCATGATCGCATCGGTGCCCACCACGGCCGACAACGGCATGCCGGCGGCCAGGCTCTTGGCCATGGTCACGATGTCGGCCTGAATGCCGCTGTATTCGAGCGCGAACATGCGCCCGGTGCGCCCGAAGCCGGATTGCACTTCGTCGACGATCAGGAGGATGCCATGCTCGTCGCACAATTCCCGCAGCGCCTGGAAGAATTCGGGTGAAGCGGCGTAAAACCCGCCCTCACCCTGCACCGGCTCGATGACGATGGCGGCCGTGCGATGGGCCGGCATCTGGGTCTTGAAGATGCGTTTGATGCCATTGATGGCATCGGCATCGCTGATGCCATGATAGGCATTCGGGAACGGGGCATGAAACACATCGCCAGGCATCGGGCCGAAATCGTTTTTATAGGGCATGACCTTGCCGGTCATGGCCAGGGTCATGAACGTGCGCCCGTGGAAGCCGCCATCGAAGCAGATGACACCACTGCGCCCGGTGGCGGCGCGCGCCACCTTGAGCGCGTTTTCCAGCGCTTCGGCGCCAGTATTGACCAGCATCGCCTTGGCCGAGCCCTCGACCGGCGCCAATTCGCACAACTTCTGCGCCAGGCGCACATAGGGCTCATAGCCCATGACGGTCTGGCAAGTGTGCATCAGCTGGTCGAGCTGCGCCTTGATCGCGGCCACGATCTGCGGATGGCGATGGCCCAGGTTGAGCACGCCGATGCCGCCGGCAAAGTCGATGAAACGCCGGCCATCGGCATCCCAGAGTTCGGCATTTTCCGCCCGCGCGGCGAATTCCGTGGATGGCGAGGCCACGCCATTGGCAACATAGCGCTGCTTGAGTTCGTTCAGTTCGGCGTTATTCATATAAAACCTTCCTTGCAGATCGTAAGACTTTCCAGGCGCATGATTTTGCCATTTATTGTGAATTCCTGCCGGCAGTGGCGACGGCAACCCCGGCACGCTTGACCGCATGCCTGCGCAGGCGGCCGCAGCGGGCAATGGCGACTGGCCGATCGCATTACTCAGGCTGAGTACGCGGCGCCGACGCAGCCGGCGCCTCTGCAGACTCGGGCGCCGCCGCGCCTGGCCCCGCTTCGTGATACGTCACCACCCGCGCCAGCTCGCGCTGCATGTGCAAGTCGGTCGCCTTGGCCGTTTCCCTGGTGACCGTGAGCTTGTAGAAGACCAGGCCGACGATGGCCCAGATGATCACGATGGCCCATTCATACGGCCACACCAGCGAGGACGGCATGCCGGGCATGTACAGGATGCCGATGAAGATCGACATGATTACCGCCGCCCAGCCGATCGGCACGCCGGCGCGCAGATGGAACGGGCGCACCATATTGGGCTCGCGCTTGCGCAGGATCAAGAACGACACCGCGACCATGAACCAGGCGACGACCAGCGCCAGGCCACCGGCATCCACCAGCCACACCAGCGCCGGCCGGCCCAACAGCGGCGCCGCCGTCGAAATGACGCCGATCAGCAGGATCGCCTTGTGCGGCGTGTGGTACCTGGGGTGCAAATCACCCAGCCAGCGTGGAATCAGCCCGGCCCGGGCGAGCGCGTAAATGGCGCGGCTGCCGCCAATGTAAAAGCCGATCCAGCTGGTCAGAATACCGCCGATGCCGCCGAGCACCAGCACATTGCCCATCAGGCGGCTGTTGCCATAGGCCACGGCCATGGCATCGGCCGTGACCAGCTCCGATTCCAGCAACTGCGCCGGGTTGAGGATGCGCGAGACGCCAAAAATGATCAGCACGTACCAGGCGACTGCCAGCAACACCGAAAAAATCAGCAACTGGCCGATGCGCTTTTGTGGCAGGTTGATTTCCTCGGCGGCCTGCGGGATCACGTCGAAACCGACGAACATGAACGGCGTCATGATGATGATGGTGAGCAGGCCGGCCGTGCCCTTTTCGAAGAAGGGCTGCATGTTCGCCTGCGCGCCGCCAAACGAGCTGCCGGTGATCAGCAATACGCCG
>DATGUT010000353.1:0-6954 GCA_035301185.1 Salinisphaeraceae bacterium | reverse complement strand
TTATCGACAACATGCTGCGCGATTTTCGCCTCTCCGGCGTGGCCCTCGATGAACAAAGCAAACAGCGTTTTCGTACCATTGCCCGGCGCCTGAGCGAGTTGAGCACCCAGTTCCAGCAACAGCTGCTGGATGCGACCCAGTCCTGGCAGAAGCAGATTACCGCTGCAGAGGCACTGGCCGGCCTGCCGCCATCGTCGCGCGCGCTGCTGGCCCAGAACGCACAGCAAGAAGAGCTGGATGGCTGGCTGCTGACGCTGGATGCACCGAGCTTCATCGCGGTAATGCAGCATGCCGATGATCGCGCACTGCGCGCCGAGCTGTACGAAGCCTTCTCCACCCGCGCCTCGGACACCGGCCCAGACGCCGGCAAGTACGACAACAGCAAGCTCATGGACGAAATCCTGGCGCTGCGCCACGAAGCCGCACAGCTGCTGGGGTTCACCAACTACGCCGAAGAATCGCTGGCGACCAAGATGGCGCGGACACCAGCCCAGATCGAAGACTTCCTGCTGGACCTGGCGCGGCGCAGCCGCCCGGCGGCCGAACAGGAACTCGCCGCCCTGCGCGAGCTGGCCGCCGAGGACGGCATCGACACACTGCAGGCCTGGGATGTGAACTACTACGGCGAAAAACTGAAGCAAGCCCGCTATGCCCTGTCCGACGAGGACCTGCGCCCGTATTTCCCGGCGCCGGCGGTCATCGACGGCCTGTTCAAGGTGGTCGAGCGCCTGTATGGCATCAAGATTCGCGCCACCGACGCGCACCCGGTCTGGCACGAGGATGTCACCGTCTATGACATCCACGACCAGGATGGCGCGCTCTGCGGGCGTTTTTATCTCGATCCGTACGCGCGCCAAGGCAAGCGCGGCGGCGCCTGGATGGGCGATCTGCAAAGCCGACGCCGCGACGCTGACCGCGTGCAGCTGCCAGTGGCCTTCGTCACCTGCAACTTCGCGCCGCCGATCGGTAATGACCCGGCGCTCTTGAGCCACGGCGAAGTCACCACCTTGTTCCACGAATTCGGCCATGCGCTGCACCACCTGCTGACGCGCGTCGACTACACGCCGATTTCCGGCATCGCCGGCGTGGAATGGGATGCGGTCGAGCTGCCCAGCCAGTTCATGGAAAACTGGTGCTGGGAGCGCGCCGCGCTGGATTTGTTCGCCGCCCATTACCAGACTGGCGAGCCGCTGCCGGATACGCTGTTCGACAAGCTGCAGGCGAGCCGCAACCACATGGCCGGCTGGCAAATGCTGCGCCAGATCGAGTTTTCGCTGTTCGACCTGCGCCTGCACCGCGATTACGATCCAGTGGCCGGCACTGACGTTGCCGCGACCCTGGCTGCCGTGCGCGCCGAGGTCGCCGTGCTGCAGCCGCCGGCGTACAACCGCTTCCCGCACAGCTTCGCGCATATTTTTGCCGGCGGTTATGCAGCCGGCTACTACAGCTACAAATGGGCCGAAGTGTTGTCCGCAGATGCATTCGCCGCGTTCGAGGACAGCGGCCTGTTCGATGCCGCGACCGGCGCCCGTTTCCGCCGCGAAATCCTGGAGCGCGGCGGCCTGCGCGATGCCCTGGACAACTTCATCGCCTTCCGCGGGCGCGCACCGTCCATCGATGCGCTGCTGCGCCACAGCGGCCTGGAAAGCGAAGTCGCCTGAGCATTATCGCGCTGCGCACGGCTGCGACGCGCTGCCAGGCTGTCAGCATTGCGCTCATCGCAACGGCTTCGGGCGGGCTCCGGCAAGTGCTACGCTGCCACAGGGAGAAGAATCGCTGGCGGATCGTAGTGGGTTCGGGAGCCTTGCCATGAGCGCGAACAATCGGTTGCTGGCCATTTGGCGGAAAACCTCGAAAAGTCCCGGCGGCAAACGGGTATTCTCGCGCCTGGTGTGCCTGGATGCGCCCTATTGCGCCAGCCTCAAACCCGTTTTCGAGGTGGTGCAACCGGGGCATGTCGAGGTCGGCATGCGCCGGCGCCGCGCAGTGCGCGATCATGCCGGCGACGTGCACACCATGGCCCTGTGCAACCTGGCCGAGCTGGCGGCACGCACCCTCGCCGAAGTGACGCTGCCGGCATCCCATGGCTGGCTGGTCAGCGCTGTTGCGGCCGAATACCTGCAGCCGGCGACCAGCGCTGTGCTCGCCGTGGCGCGGGCGCGGCTGGCGACTGCTGCCGAGCAGCACGAACAAAGCGTCCCGGTCGAGGTGCGGGATCTGCAGGCCATCCTGGTCTGTCGCGTCCGCATCACGCTGCAAATCGCGCCGCAACGGCAAGGCACCCTGCGCCGACACGGCCCGGCATCGCGGCTGCACCGGCCGGTGCTCGGCGCCTGATGGCCACCGGCCGCGCCGCCCGAGAATGCATGCAAATCGGTACAATGCGCGGCAACTCACCTGGCACGCCATCCGGCAAGGGCACGCATGCAAATCGCCACCTGGAATCTCAACTCACTCAACGTGCGACTGCCGCATACGCTGGCCTGGTTGGAGAAGAACCCGATCGACGTGCTGGCGCTGCAGGAAACCAAGCTCACCGACGAACGCTTTCCGGCGGCAGCGCTGGCCGAGGCGGGCTATCACAGCGTGTTTGCCGGCCAGAAGACCTACAACGGCGTGGCGCTGCTCAGCCGCGAGCCGGCCAGCGACGTCATCAGCGCCTTGCCAAATTTCGTGGACGAGCAAAAGCGCATCATCGCCGCCACGGTGGCCGGTATCCGCGTCATCAGCGTGTATTGTCCCAACGGCGCGGCGCTCGACTCGCCCAAATATACCTACAAGCTGGATTGGTTTCGCGTCCTGGCGGCATTTCTGCAGGATGAACTGAGCCGGCACGAACGACTCGTGGTGACCGGGGATTTCAACGTTGCACCGCGCCCGGAAGACACTTATGACCCGGACAAGTGGGAAGGCCGCATCCTGTGCTCGCCGCCGGAGCGCGCCGCCCTGCAGGCGCTGCTTGACTGCGGATTGCAGGATTGCTGGCGCCTGTTTCCCGAGCGCGAGGGCCGGCGCCGCTTCACCTGGTGGGATTATCGCGGCGGCGGCTGGCCGCGCAATGCCGGCCTGCGCATCGATCACGTGCTCGCCAGCACAGCGCTGGCGGCGGTCTGCAGCAGCTGCGAGGCGCATGTCGGCGAACGCGGGCGCAAACGTCCATCCGATCACGTGCCGGTGGTGGCCGAGTTCGAGCTTTAACAGCTGCCCGGAGCAAGTCAGCATGCCGCACCTGGTCACCCACCGCCCAAGGGTCGCCAATCTGGCCACCGCCAGTGAGGCCAGCCGTTCGCACAAGCTGTGGGAGACCGTCAATGCACTCAGCTACAAGCTCGGCGGGCTGATGTTCGTCGGCGGCAGCGTGTTCTTCTTCCCGCAGTTATCCCGCTACCTGGCGGTGGGCGATTGGCTGTTTTGTGCCGGCTCGCTGCTGTATCTGCTGGTCACCGGCCATGACCTGCTCGAGGTCATCAAGTACTGGCGCCAACATGATACCGACACGTTTGCCGATCACATCGAGCTCGCCGCTGCCTCGGCCTACGTGCTTGGCTCCGCCCTGTTTGTGATCGGCAGCCTGTGCTTTTTGCCGGGGCTGGATGCGCTCACACTCGGCGCTTGGCTGTTCATCATCGGCTCGGGCCTGTTCGTGGCCGGCGGGCTGGTGAATGTGCTGCAGGTGGTGGAAGCGCCGTCAATGCTTTACATGCAGCTGTTCAATTTCACCGTGGCGTTGTTCGTCATTGGCTCGACTCTGTTTGCAGTGGCGTCGATTCCTTATCTTTGGGATTTGACCAGAGCCGAACAGCCGCGCATCACGTCCTTCGCGGCGGCACAGTTTCTGTTTGCCAGCGTGCTGTTCCTGATCGGCGGCAGCGCCATTTACTATCGCAAGCTGGTGCGCGACAAGCTGGAGGTGTTCTGCCACGCCAGCGGCCTGGGCACCATGTTTATCCGCGAATTGCAAAGCGAAATTCACGACAAGAGCCGCTTCGGCCGAGCACAGGAACCACCCCGGCCGAAGTGAGCATGTCGGCCGAGCAGTTACAGGCAGCAGCAATCACACGTCCTGTTTTGCATAAGGAACAAATCCCTGCCCAGCATCCCACATGCGTGTATCATGGCAGGCTTGATCAAGCATCAACAATAACTGCTACGACCTGCGACTCAATGTCGCATCATGAGATACCAGCCTGCTGATTTAAAAAGGTAATGCATGCCTCTTGGCAATCATGACTTGGCTGGCGCGCTGACGGCATGGCGCCAGCAACTGGGAGACGACTGCGTCATTGCCGGCGCGGCCTGCCAGAATCGCTATGGCCGCAGCACCAGCGGGGTTTTGCGCAGCATCCCGGCGGCGCTCCAGGTGGCGAGCCATGATGATATTCCCGGAATTCTACAAATCGCTCGGCGCCATCATGTGCCCTTGTATCCGATCAGCACGGGCCGCAATTGGGGTTATGGCACGGCCAACCCGGCCATGGATGATTGCGTCATCCTCGATTTGTCGGGCATGAATCGAATCAGCAGCTTCGATGCCGAAATGGGCACCATTACCGTCGAGCCCGGCGTGACCCAAGGGCAATTGCGCGAATTTCTGGACCGGCAGGAAACCAGCTACATGGTGCCGGTAACCGGCGCCGGACCTGGAGTCAGCGTGTTGGGCAATGCACTGGAGCGCGGTTACGGCATCACGCCCTATGCCGATCACTTCGGCGCCGTCACCGCCATCGAGGCCGTGCTGGCCGATGGCAGGCGCTATCGCCCGGCGCTGCATGACCTGGGCGCCGAAACCACCAACACGATTTTCAAGTGGGGTGTGGGTCCTTATCTGGACGGCCTGTTCACCCAGGGCAACTTCGGCATCGTCACCCGCATGACCCTGCTGCTGGCGCCGACGCCGGAACGAGTGACCGCATTCTTCTTTCGCCTGCGCCGCGAGCAGGATCTGGAAGCGGCGGTGACCGCCATTCGCAGGACGCTGAGCGATGCCGGCGCCCACATTGGCGGCATCAACCTCATGAACGCGGAACGCGTGCTGTCGATGGTGGCGCCCTGGCCGCAGGACAGGGCGCCGGCCAGGGGCGCTTTGTCGGATGAGCTGGTCGCGGACATGGCGCGCGAGAACAGCACCGCACCATGGAACGGCGTCGGCGCGGTTTACAGTACCGCCGGCATCGGCAAGGCCGTGACTCGTCATATCCGGCAGCAGCTCAAGCCGCATGTGCAAAACCTGGTGTTCATCAATCCGACCCGGCTGCGCTGGGCGCGGCGCCTGCTTGCCGCGCTGCCAAACCCGGCAACACGACGGCTGCAGCCGCTGGTAAACACACTCAACAGCAGCCTCGACATCTTCTCTGGCCGGCCGGCGGAGGTGGCCCTGCAGCTGGCTTACTGGAAAACGCCGGAACGCCAGCCCCAGGATCGGCCGCTGGATCCGGCCCGGGATGGCTGCGGCCTGATCTGGTATGCCCCACTGGTGCCCATGCAGGCAGAGCGGGTGCGCACCTTCGTCTCCATGGTGCGTTCGATTTGCCGCGCACATGGCTTTGAGCCGCTGATGACGCTGACCAGCCAATCATCGCGCTGCATTGATGCCACGGTGCCGCTGTTGTTCCGCCAGGATGACACGGACGAAACCGCACGTGCGCAGGCCTGTTACGAAGCCCTGTACCGCGCCGGGCAAAAGGAAGGCTTCCTGCCTTATCGCATGCATGTTCAATCCATGCACCTGGCCATAACCGATGAAGCACCGTTCTGGGCCTTGGCGAACAGACTGAAGCAGGCGGTGGACCCGGACAACATCATCGCGCCGGGCCGTTACGCGGGCCGCTGAGTGGCTACTGCGCCAGTCTGACTACCGTCGATTTTTCTTACATCCTGAAGCACTGCACCCATATCTGTCTTCCAGCAGGAACTGGTTGTTGTGCTGCAAGCAAGGCAGTTATAACCGGCGACAGCATGATCCACAGCAGCAACCCCTGAACATGGATCGCGGTGCAACACGCCCAAAGGTGTCGGTTTTTCTGACACCGCACAACTTGCCATCACATAAGTTGAAATTTACTTGGTTGTTTTTAATAGATAATCATTGCTTGGCACGCTTGTTGCATACATTGTTATTGAGGGCTTCATGCCCGGTCAACTCCATCCCCCCAGGAGGTTTAACAATGTCACGTCCTATCAATAAAATCGCCTTCACCGCGGCTGCGGCGCTGGCGTTGCCGCTGTTTGCTGCGGTATCAGTAGCACATGCCACCCCAATCCAGCAGTGGGAATATACTGTCCACAGCGGTTTTGAAAGCAACTGGACCCAGGTTGACGGCAACGGCAGCGGCGTACAAGGCTCGGATTTGAATGCCAACTTCGGCGACCGCCCCACCACCCTGTCTTGGGCCGACGAAAAGGGAGCTTCAAGCTCGATTGGAGTCTCAGACTCAGTCTCGGGCAGTGATCTATATACCAATGGGGCTTATGTGGACGGCGCGGTCTTTTCGCATGACAACAGGATACTTGATGCAGATGCGGCAACGCTTGCCACGGCCAATGTCCTGAGCCGCTTGACGCTGACGCCGATTGTCCCGCCAGGAAGCGAAAGCTATTCGCCCGACCCTCTGAATTTCGGCATCAGCTTCAAGGAAACCTTCAATGATCCCGCCGGGAATTGCGGCTTTGACTCCGTGAGCAACTGTGACGACATCTTCGTCCTCACAAGCCCGTCGGGCCTGATTACGCAGACGTTCCAGCCAGGCGATGGCTACGAGTACACGGTCCACCTCAGCATCAATGATCTGGTTGACCCACTTGATCCCGAAATTTGTGCGCTGGCTGGTGTCGACTCGGGCTGCCGTGGCATCACGACGCTGGAAGATCAGAACAATTCATTCTATACCAGCTTCGCCATTACCTCAGCGGCACTGGCAGTTCCGGAGCCGGGCACTCTGTCGATTCTGGCGCTGG
>DATGUT010000352.1:0-3728 GCA_035301185.1 Salinisphaeraceae bacterium | reverse complement strand
CAAACCGCCTGCAAGCGCGCGTAGCCGGCCACCAGCCATTTACTGCCGGCGGCATCGAAATGCACCTGTACGCGGGCGCGCGCGCCCTCGCCTTCGAAGGCCATGACCACACCTTCGCCGAACTTCCGATGCTCGACACGTTGGCCCAGCTTGAGGCCATCCGGCCCGGCCTGGGCGGCCACGGCACGGGCGCCGGCACGAAAAACCGGCTGGCGCACGCCGGTGCGCGGGCGCACCTCGCGCAGGTAGTCCGCCGGTATCTCGGCCAGAAATCGCGATGGCGCGCACAGATTCTCGCTGCCATGCAAACGCCGGATTTCGGCGTGACACAGGTGTAGCTTGGCCATCGCCCGCGTCATGCCGACATAACACAGGCGGCGTTCTTCCGACAGGCCGTCCTCGCTTTCGATCGAACGCTGGTGTGGAAACAGGCCCTCTTCCATACCGACCATGAACACCAGAGGAAACTCCAGCCCCTTGGCCGCGTGCAGCGTCATCAGCTGTACCGAATCGTCCCATTCCCCGGCCTGGTTTTCGCCGGCTTCCAGCGACGCATAGGCCAGGAACTGAGTCATCGGCGCCATGCTGTCATCGTCATCCGGGGTATAACCGCGCGCGGCGCTCACCACTTCGTCCAGGTTTTCGATACGGGCCTGGCCTTTTTCGGTCTTGTCCTTGCCGTGATGTGCCTTCAGTTGGGTGGTGGCGATGACGTGCTCGGCCGCCTCGGGCAGACTGAGATCGGCAATCGCCGTGCCCATGTCGTCGATAAGGCTGATGAACGCGGTCACCGCCTTGGCCGCGCGCGCGGACAAGCCGTGACTGGCCATGTCCGCGGCCGCCTGCCACATGTTGATGCCGGCGCCGCGAGCATGGTCACGAATGCGTGCCAGCGTGGTGTTGCCAATACCGCGCGTCGGCGTATTGACGATGCGCTCGAACGCGGCATCATCGGCCCGCGACTGCAGCAAACGCAGATAGGCCAGCGCATCCTTGACTTCGGCACGCTCGAAGAACTTCTGGCCGCCATAGATGCGGTAGGCGATATCGGCCGCAATCAGGCGCTCTTCAAGCACCCGCGACTGGGCATTGGAGCGATACAAAATGGCCGCATCGGAGCGCGCGCCGCCATCATGCAGCCAGGCCTGGATGGTGCTGACCACGTACTGCGCCTCATCGTGCTCGTTATAGGCGGCATACACATCGATCGGTTCGCCGTCGGCGCCCTGCGTCCACAGCTCCTTGCCGAGACGATCCGGGTTATGCCGAATCAAGCCGTTGGCGGCAGACAGAATACTGCCGGTGGAGCGATAATTCTGTTCCAGGCGCACCGTGCCGGAACCGGAAAAGTCCGTTTCAAAGCGCAGGATGTTGTCAGCGCGCGCACCGCGCCAGGAATAGATCGATTGGTCGTCATCACCGACGATGAACACCTTGCCGCTGCTGCCGGCCAACAACCGCACCCACGCATACTGCAGGTCATTCGTATCCTGGAATTCATCGACCAGGATGTGCGCGAAACGCTGGCGATAATGCGCCAACAGTTCGGCATTGTCGCGGCAGGTTTCGAACGCGCGCAGCAACAGCTCGGGGAAATCGACCAGGCCGGCACGCTCGCGCGCCTGCTCGTAGGCTGTGTACACGCGAATCATGTATTCACGGGAAAAATCGCCGCCGGCCGCGAGCTCGGACGGCCGCTGCGCGCGCTCCTTGCAGCGGTTGATGAAGCCCTGCATCTGCCGTGGCGGCCAACTGGCCTCGTCCAGCTCCAGGTATTTCATCACCCGTCGGATCAAGCGATACTGGTCGTCCGCATCGATGATCTGGAAGTTCTGCGTCAGCCCGGCTTCACGCCAGTGCATGCGCAGCAGCCGATGCGCAATGCCGTGGAACGTACCCACCCACAGCATCCGTATCGGCACGCGCAACATGGGCTCCAGGCGCGCGCGCATTTCGCCGGCGGCCTTGTTGGTAAACGTCACCGCCAGAATCGACTGCGGTGACACCCCCTCCACCGCCACCAGCCAGGCGATGCGGTGAATCAGCACCCGGGTCTTGCCCGAGCCGGCACCGGCGAGCACCCGCATATGTTGCGGTGGCGCGCCCACGGCCTCGCGCTGGGCCGGGTTCAGCGAATCCAGAATTACAGATACATCGTCCATGCCATAATTGTACAGGGCCAGCCGATTACCGCGCTTGCATGGGCAAGCGGCGTTCGATGCAGTAAGCTTATCGAATACGTTTGATCGCAAATAAACGCACTTATGGGTCGTTCGCTACCACGCAATTTATTCATCTTCGCGCTTGCGCTGACTTTGACCGCTTGCGCCACGTCACCGCTCGGGCATCATCAGCTGCGATTATTCTCGCCCAACGAACTGGCGCAAATGGGCGCGAAGAGCTACCAAAAGATAAAACAGGAAACCCCCGCCTCCAGCAACACCGCGGTCAATAATTATGTCGACTGTGTCGCTCATGCCCTGACCCAGCAGGTCGGCGGCAAATGGGTGGTGACGGTGTTCAAGTCAAAACAGGTGAATGCGTTTGCCCTGCCCGGCGGCAAGATCGGTGTCTACACCGGCCTGCTCAAGGTGGCGGATGATCAGGCCCAGCTGGCGGCGGTGATCGGCCACGAAATCGGTCACGTTCTCGCCGATCACAGCAATGCCCGGCTGTCGGCGCAATATGCCACCTCCGCCGGCATACAATTACTGTCGGCTTTCATGGGCGGCGGCAATGCCGGCGCCGGCGGCAAGGAGATCATGGCCCTGCTGGGCGTCGGTGCGCAGGTTGGCGTGCTGCTGCCGTATACCCGCGGGCAGGAAAGCGAGGCCGACATTATTGGCCTGAAACTCATGGCCAAGGCCGGCTTCGATCCGCGCGCCGCCGTCACCCTGTGGCAAAACATGGAAAAAGCCGGCGGCGAAGCCCCACCGGAATTGCTTTCCACCCACCCGTCGAGCACTTCGCGCATCCATAATCTGGAGCAAAACATGCCTCAGGCCATGCAGTTGTATCGCAGTGCCAGCAGCCATCCGAGCTGCGGTTGACAGGCCCATTTTGCAGCGCCATAAATTAACTCTGTATCCGCCGGCAAAAGTTGGTTAGACTCGGCGCTATGCGGCATCATTTGCCGCGGTCCGTTGGTCTTGGCTTGGTGTCGTTGGGCAGGTCCGTACGGTTTGCAATGAATGACACAGATTTTGCCAGGATTGATTGGTTGTAATGAATATTTATGTCGGTAACCTGTCGTGGAATAGCGGCGACGATGATCTCCGTTCGGCTTTCGAAGCCTTCGGTGAAGTCAGCTCCGCGAAAGTGATCATGGACCGCGAAAGCGGTCGTTCCCGCGGCTTTGGTTTTGTGGAAATGCCGGATGACGGTGCCGCCAAGGCAGCGATCGACGGCATGAACGAAAAGGACTTCCAGGGGCGGACGTTGCGCGTCAACGAAGCACGCCCACGCACGGAACGTCCGCGTGGCCCGCGCCGCTTCTAAACCGTAGCATGCGCAAGAAGCCGCCCTTCGGGGCGGCTTTTTTATGCCCGCCAGGAGCAGCGCCATGACCTGCAATACCGGCTCATTACTGCTTCACGCCGGCGGTGAATACACTCGTGGCCAGCCGCACCTGTGTTTGTGGCAGGCGCAGATGGCGCATGGTCACAAACACGAACAACAGCGGGTTGAGCTGATAAATGGCGCGCAGCGGCTCTACATCGGCGGCGCGA
>DATGUT010000351.1:0-5472 GCA_035301185.1 Salinisphaeraceae bacterium | reverse complement strand
AGGTTTCGATCATGTCGAGCAGCTGGATGGTGTGATCGTAGCAGTCGCGCAGGTACAGCCGGGTGTTGGCCGCAATGAGCGGGGTTTCATCGCGGATGAGGCTGTTCAGCATTTCGCGCTGCGGCCAGACCGCACGCCGCGTCGTGAGCAGGTTGCGCTTGAGGTTGTGAATGCGGCTTATCTGCTGCATTGACGGTTGTTCGATGACATCGGCCTCCAGCCTTTCCACGACTTCACCGTAGTCCTCCAGCAGCGGGAAAAACGAATCGAGGGCGGCATCGAGGATCGCATAGGCAAGATAGTCGGGGCCAAGCGTATGCAGCCTTCCTGCGTGACGCATCAGGCGCTGGCGCACCGGCGCGAATATGACATCATCCTCCTGCTCCTGAAAGGTGATGACGAAATCCGTACCGATGCAGACGGAGATTTGCCGGGTTGCCAATATTGCCGGTTCGTCTGCCGCCGTGTACATGCCGCTCTCATCACTTTCATTCGCCGGCGAGGGCTTGTCGATTATTGGCACCTGGGTAACGATGAACAGATAGTTGTCATAGGCCTCGGCCTTGGGGCGATGTGCCGTGCCGGCAATGTCTTCCAGCGTCAGCGCATGGATATTGAAACGCCGGCCCACCGCCTGCAGCACCTCCGCGTCGCCCAGGCCGGCCACGTTGAGCCAGCGCACGGTGTGTCCGGCTGGCAGTTCCGGCAGCGATTCTGTGGCATCCAGGCGAATGCGCCGGATGCTGGCCGGATGCGCGTTTGGTCCGAACGAGGTTACATCCAGTTGCGGTTTGCGGGCGCCCGGCTGAATGGTAACGGTGCCGGGTGCGGTACCGGGCGGCGAATGACGGGTGCGATGTTTCAGCAGACGCATGCACGGGCTCCTTGAAGTTCTCTTCCCCGATTCATGCTGGATCGGCCAGGGTGTGATGATAATCAGCACGACGCCGGCGGCGGCTGCAGTCATGGCCGCTCTTGGCGCCAAAAGATAAACAGGCCGGACAGTACGATTACGGCGATTCCGAACAGCTTGGTGGGGCTTGGAAAATCGTTGAATACAAGATAGCCAATGATGCTGGCCGAGACAATTTCCAGATACTGGAGCGGGGCCAGTATCGAGGCCGGTATTTTCTGGAAGGCTGCCACGATCAGCAAATGGCAGTAGGCGGAGATGGCGCCGATGCACAGCACCAGCAGCCAGGCCAGCTTGGTGGCCGGCAGCGAAGGCAGGAAATTCGCGCTCCCGCTCAGGCCGCCGCCGAGCAGGGCCAGGCCAAGCAGCAGGCTGCCGCCTATGCCGGCTGCATACTGCATGGTCAGCGGCGAATCGCGGCGCCCCAGCGCCCGGTTCAGCAGCATGTAGCTGGCAAACATGGCGGCGCTGACCAACGGCAGCACGGCGACGACGCCGAAACGGCTGAAGCTGGGATTGATGACGATGAGAGCGCCGAGAAAGCCGGTCGCGATGGCGAGCCACTGCGGCCAGCCGACGCGCTCGCGCAGGAACAGGGCCGAAAACGCAGTCAGGATGAAGGGCTCGACAAAGAAGATGGCGATGGTGTCGGCCAGCGGCATGTATTTCACCGCGGTGAAGATGGCCAGGCTGGAAGCACCGAGCAGCGCGCCGCGCAGCAGATTCGGCCACCACTGGCGCGGTCGCAGGGCCGCACGCCCGCCGAGCAGCAGCAACACGGGCGCGGTCAGGGCAAACTGGAAGAAGAAGCGATAAAACGTCGTCTGCCCCGGCGCCATGGTGCCGGCCGTGGCCAGGTATTTGCCGATGCCATCCATGATCGGCAGCGGCAATACCCCGCACAGCATCATGATGATGCCCTGGGCAAAATCGTTGCCGGGTCGCTGGCGGGCCGGGGCGAGGACATTCATTGCGGCGGTCTTGCGTAGCAGTCGGGGCGCTGCCATGGGTATGGTTGCAGTCCGTCATGGTACGCGAAAATGGCCCCGGCGATGGCGGCCGGCCACCGCCTGCCTGGAGCAGCCTGACCCGTGTTCGCTGCCTGGGTGCCGACGGTGAGCCTCGCCAAACAAAAAAGGCCGGAGTCATTGCTCCGGCCTTGGCCTTCAAGCCGCTTGCAACAAACGGCTTGTTGCGCGGTTCGCTTAGTGCAAATCGGCCAATTGCACCTCGTCCATGCCCAGGGCCTGGGCGACGTCATACATGGCTTGGTTGAGAATCCGGTGGGTATCCTCATCCGCTTCGTGGCCGAATTCGGCTTCGATATCCGCCATCACTTGATTGTGGATCTGGTGCGACAGCGTCTTGTCGAACAAATGCCCCGACCAGAATGTGCCGTCGGGGGTGGTGCCGGCTTCCACCAGGGTGCGTGCCAGCTTCTCGCCGGTCAGATCGGCGGGCGCCTCAGGCAGGGAAACGCCGGCTTCAGTAGCACGCTTGAGGCCGTCGTTGACCGCCCAGGTCATGCCGTCGACGAAGCCCTGCACGCGTTCTTCGCCATACTGCTCTTGCAGCTTTTCAACCTCGGCGTTGACCGTGTCTTCGCCCAGCATCGAGACCAGCGCCGTGGAGAAGCTGAAATCATCGGCGCCGCCACCGGCCTCGACCAATGCCGCCGTGGTTTCCAGATCCGGATCCCCGTCATAGACGGCGCCGCCAAACCAGTTGACTGCGCCTGTGTCGCTGGCAGCCGCATCCTCCGCGGCCGACGCCGGCGCCAGTGCCAGGGCGGTGCAGGCCACGAGCAGGGCCAGGGCCGCACCAAAATTGGCCAGTCTCCTTGCTTGTTTCATTGTGTCAGTCATTTCACTAATACCTCCTTTTGCTGACAAGCCGGGTGGCAGCGCCTCATTGCGAGGCGATGCTTCCCAGGCTCTCGATATGGGCAAGGACATCCTCACCCGGATACAAATCGGCCAGTGTTTGCTGCGCCTGCTGCGACAACAGGCCGTCGAAGCGCCCAGCCAGTTCATCGCCGAGCAGCGCCAGGGTCAGGCTTTGCCGGATATAGGCGCTGACCAGCTGCACCAGCAGGGGCTGGCTGGTCACCATGCCCTGGCTTATTGCCGGCGCATGCTGGGCGAGCAGGGCCGTGGCATGGTCCGCCACCAGCAACAGCCAAGTGCTGTCATGCGAAGCGGCCATGTCGAGGCGATGGATCTGGCCCTGGCAGCCAGCGCACTCCTGTGCACACGCTTCCATGCATAAGGTGGTGATGGTGACACCACGCTCGCGGGCATGGCGCAGATCAGCCGCCAGAATGGCCGCTTCGCGTGGCTGGATGGCGAGCAGCAGGCTGTGTTCGGCGGCGGCTATTTCGGTGCGCGCCCGGGCGATCAACTCATCGCTGCCGCGCAGGTTGAACACGGGTGCGAACGCCTCGCTCGTGGTCAACGCGCTCAGGGCCGCGCGCGTCGCCGCCAGCGCGGCCTGGTGGTTTTCATCGAGCTGGGCCAGCAGTTTGGCCGGCGGGGTGGCGCTGTAGCGCACGCCGTTGTCGGTGTCGATGCGCTGCACCGCTGCGCGCTGCACCAGCCGGTCCAGTACGCCGTAGACATTGGCGCGGGGGATGGCAGCCGCCTTGGCCACGGCATAGCCGTTGCTGCGGCCGTTCTGTAGCAGCGCAATATAAGCTTTGGCTTCGTAGTTGCCGAAGCCGAGTCTTTGCAGCAGCGCCGATGTATCCATGGCAAAAATATAGTAGTTGCTAAAACAACTACTATTATAGACAAAGCCTGCTTTTATGCAAGCTGCAGGCGCGCCACGCCGCGCCTGATCTGCGTCAAGTTGGATTCTTCCGCGTCAAAACATGGCGTATCAATGGCTTGAAGGCACTACTCGAAGCGATGCATTGGCAATCGCCGGGTGCTGGCTTATAGTCGCGGCATGTCAGAAGCCACGCAAAAACAGAACGGCTGGTTGCGGCTGGTCGCCCAGCCGCGCAGCTTTGCCGGCCTCATGGCCCTGTATGAGAGCAATTACCTGCGTTTCTTGCGACTGGTGCCGGAGACTGCGGTGCCGTTCGAGCAGGCTGTTTCCCGGGCTGGCGACCACGACCTGCACCTGCGGGTACTCGAGCGCTGCCGCTATACCACCACTCTGCATTTGACCCACTGGTTTGGTGCCGGCGCCAATGCGCGCCCGGATCCGGATCTCAAGCTGCGTGTTTATCGCGACGCCAAGCTGGCCGAAGCCATTTCCTGTGATTCGGCTTCGCGTTATGTGGCCTTGGCGGGGGTGCCGCATATCGAAGCCGGCGTGCTGGCCAGCCAGTGGCCGCGCAACCTGCTGCTCAATAAATGGCTGGCCTATTGTCTGCAGCAGGGGCATGGATTTGGTGCCGCCGAACGCCCGCGCTGCCCATTCGCACTGGCTTCCGCGCTGGATTATTGAGCACCACGGCAGCGGCGGCTGCCCTCACAGCAACGGCCCGGACATGGCCACCGCGTTGTGCCACAGGCGTCGTGGCCAGGGCCAGGCAGCGACTTCATCGATATGCACGACGCGGGTGCTGGCAAGCCAGCTTTGCTGGCGCGCACGAATGGCGGCTGTGGTCGCCTGGTCGTACAGCAGGATGTTGTTTTCCGAATTGAGATCAAAGCTGCGGCTATCAAGGTTGGCCGAGCCGATCAGCGCCACCTGGCCGTCGATGGTCAGGGTCTTGGCATGCAGCAGGCCGGGCTGGTATTCGTGGATGTGGGCGCCGGCGGCCAGTAGGTCGCGGTAATAGCTGCGGCTGGCCGCGGCCACGATCCAGGAATCGTTGTGCGCGGGGAAGACGATGGTCACTTCTACACCGCGCTGGGCCGCGCTGCACAGCGCCAGTTGGATGGCTTCGTCGGGGATGTAATAAGGCGTGGTAATCACCAGCTCGCGGCGTGCGGCGCCGATCAGGGCGATGAACATCTCAGGCAGCGCCGTGTAGCGCACGGCCGCACTGCTGCCGCTGGCTTGGGCGATGAAGCCGGATTCCACGTCCGGCGGGGCTGGACCGTCGGCAAACAGCGCAGTCAGGTTCTCGCCCGTGGCCGTCATCCAGTCGATGGCGAACAGGCGCTGGTTTTGCAGTGCCACCGGCCCCACCAGGCGCAGCATGATATCGACCCAGGGCGCGTATTTGGCCTTGACCGCGAACGCCGCATCGGCGCAATTTTGGCTGCCGCAATAGGTGATGCAATGGTCGATGACCACGATCTTGCGGTGATTGCGCATGTCCATGCGTGCGCGCAGCGGCTGCAGGCGCATGGCCAGCGCCAGTTTCACGCCGGCGTCCTGCATCGCCTGCCAGTGGGCGGATCTGATCAGCCGGCGCGAGCCAATGTGATCGGCCATGGCGCGGCATGTGACGCCGCGTCTGGCGGCGCGCTGCAACGCCTCGATCACGCGCAGGCCGCTATGATCGGCGAGCCAGATGTAGAACAACACATGCACGTGCCTGGTCGCCGCATCGATGTCGGCGACCATGGCATCGATGGTGGCGGCGGAATCAGCCAGCAGCG
>DATGUT010000350.1:0-17079 GCA_035301185.1 Salinisphaeraceae bacterium | reverse complement strand
AGAACCACACCTTTGGCGACCATTACCTGGAGGTCGATTACGACCTGTCGCAGGTCATGTTCGTATGCACTGCCAACACGCTCAACATCCCGCCGCCGTTGCTGGATCGGATGGAAGTGATTCGCCTGCCTGGCTACACGGAAGACGAAAAGGTGCACATCGCAGAACAGTATCTGCTGCCCAAGGGGCAAAAGGAAAACGGCCTCAAGGACAAGGAGTTGACAGTTTCGACCCCGGCCATCCAGAACATTATCCGCCATTACACGCGCGAAGCCGGCGTGCGCAACCTGGAGCGCGATCTGAGCAAGATCTGTCGCAAGGTCGTCAAGCAGCTGGTCAGCAAGGAGCGCGAGGGCCATGTGCAGGTCACCAAGCGCAACCTGGACAAGTATCTCGGCGTGCGCAAATTCCGTTATGGCCGCGCCGAAGAAACCGATCGCATCGGTCAGGTCACCGGCTTGGCCTGGACCGAGGTCGGCGGCGAATTGCTGGGTATCGAGGCCGCGGTTGTACCCGGGAAAGGCAAGTCGCAAATCACCGGCAGCATTGGCGATGTCATGCAGGAATCGGTGCAGGCCGCGCTGACTGTTGTGCGCGCGCGCGCCTCGGGCCTTGGCATCGAGAGCGATTTCATGCAGGGCAACGACTTGCACCTGCACGTGCCCGAGGGGGCGACGCCCAAGGATGGCCCCAGTGCCGGCATCGGCATGTGTACGGCCATCGTGTCGGCGCTGACCGCGATTCCGGTGCGCGCTGATGTGGCCATGACCGGCGAGATCACTCTGCGTGGCGATGTGTTGCCGATCGGCGGGCTCAAGGAAAAGCTGCTGGCTGCGCATCGCGGCGGCATCAAGACCGTCGTCATACCGCAGGAAAACGTCAAGGATTTGCGGGAGATACCAGTCAATATCAAGAATCGACTCGAGATCAGCCCGGTGGAGCGGATCGACGAGGTGCTGGAGATTGCGCTAACCCGCCAACCCCAGGCGCTCGTGGCTGCGTCGGCGCAGGCTGACAAGCAGAAAAAAACCAAGACCGGTGCAATCCGCGCACATTGATCTTGCTCAACAAGGCGCGCCCAATATGCCTTGGGCGCGCTCTTGTAGCTCGACTACGGACATGTTCATGTTGCGGCAAGCATGATCGACCCATGATGCCATGCAGGCGTGACCGGCTCTGGAGTTGCAGAATCGCGTTCATCAGCAAAATGGAGTGCAAACTGAAACGTACTGCTTTACAATACCCGCTGGAACTTGGGGGCTGGCAAGATTGGCATCGAACTCGGCCGCAAGCATGGCAGCCAAGTTATTGACGGGCTGTTATGGGCCCTGATATAAAGATTGGCCATGCGTTTGCCACAAGCTTTCCGGTGAACGCTTGGGGTTGCGCCCTGTATATTGTGCAAGCTGAAGCCTTGCCGGGCGTAGACTGAACAATTTAACAATCCGCAGGGGATTCTGATTTATGAACAAAACCGAACTCGTTGATGAGGTGGCCGCCAAGGCGGATCTTTCCAAGGCCGATGCGACGCGAGCTGTTGATTCCTTCTTGGAGGCGGTAACGGGTGCTCTGCAAAAGGGCGACAAGGTATCGCTGGTCGGCTTCGGCGTGTTTTCCGTACGCGAACGAGCGGCTCGACAAGGTCGTAATCCCAAGACCGGGCAATCGATTACGATCCCGGCCGGCAAGACGCCAGGCTTCAAGGCTGGCAAGGCGCTTAAAGATGCCGTAAACTAGCGCCTCGTTGCGCAGGGTGCCTACGGCTGAAAAGCACCTCGCAGGGTGCTTAGCTCAGCTGGTAGAGCGTCGCCCTTACAAGGCGAATGTCGGCGGTTCGAATCCGTCAGCACCCACCAAGGTTGAATGGAGCGGTAGTTCAGTCGGTTAGAATGCCGGCCTGTCACGCCGGAGGTCGCGGGTTCGAGTCCCGTCCGCTCCGCCAGTCTTCGGCATTGCCCCGCGGGCAGTGCGAGACACGAAAAAGGGCGCTTCAAGGGCGCCCTTTTTCTTTGATCGCCATTGGCGCTCGCCAGGCTTGTCTGCAGCCGGTGCGGGTAATACCGCAGCGGCTCGACAGCAGGGTGTAGCAGCCTGCCAGATGCGATCAGGCGCATGCACAAGCCGGGCAGCCCGTCGGCGTGCATGCATGGTTGGGCGCCAAGGCGGCCGGATCGCGGGCGCCGAGGACACGGGCTACACGACGCGGGAGCGTACGAACATGCTGCAGAGAATTCGGGATAATGCCAGCGGGCCGCTTGCCTATGCCATTGTCGGACTCATTACTCTGGTTTTCGGTGTTTGGGGCATTGGCTCGTATTTTACTGATGCGGCCGATCCGGTCGTCGCCAGTGTCGGCAATATCGACATCACCAAGTACGAACTGAACCAGTCCTACGAACGTCGCTATCAGCAATTGCGCCAGCAGCTGGGTGAAAACTTCGATCCAGCGGACGTTAATCCGGCACAACTGCGCAGGGTCATATTGCGCACTCAAATCCGCAATGCCGTGCTTGATCAGTATGCCCGGACGGCGGGCTACCGAACCACCGATGCGGCCTTGCTTCAGACGATCCAGTCGGACCCGAATTTCCAGGCCAACGGCCAGTTTTCCGGCGAGCGCTATCGCGCGTTGCTTGCCAATGCCGGGCTCAGCCCGTCTGAATATGAGAAGCGCCTGCGCCACGATCTGGTCAGCGGCCAGGTGCGGGCGGGATTGATTGGCAGTACCTTCGTGGCCGAACCCGAACTCGCCTATGTCTATGGCTTGCAGCATCAGCAGCGCAAGGTCGCCTATCTGACTTTTCCGGCCGAGGCCTATGCTGATGCCGTCGAGCTCAGCGATGCCGATATTCAGGATTGGTACGACGAGCACGGCGCGGCTTACACCTCACCAGAGCGCGTCAAGCTGGCTTATGTCGTACTCGATCGCAACCAGCTCGGCAGCGAGGCTGAACTCGATGAAGAAGCGCTGCGCAATCTATATGAGGAAAACAAGGGTCGCTTCAGCACACCAGAACAACGCGATGCCTGGCAACTGTTCTTGCCCGTGAGTGCAGACAACTCGCAGAATGCGCGGCAACAGATCCAGGCTCTGGCGCAGCAATTGCAGCAGGGCAAGGCATTCAGCGATCTGGCCGCTGAAGATGCAGCCGACTATCAGGTTAAACAGCTCGAAAGCGTGAGCCAGAGAGAGCTGCCCAATCAGGTCGGCAAGGCATTGTTTGCTCTTGATGTCGATGAAGTTTCGACCCCTATTCGCGCCGCTGATGGCTGGTACCTGGTCATGCCGACCGCCATTGAGACCGGCACCACCCAGGCATTTGCCACGCCCGAAGTGCAGCAGGAATTGCAGCAGATGGCGCAGGAGCGCCACCGCAACGCGCGCTTCGCCGAGATGTCGGATCGCATGGAAAGGCTGGCCGTGCAGGCACCAAACGATTTGCAGACCCTGGCCGAAGAACTGCAGCTGGACATTCAGCAAACCGACTGGATGACGCGCACCCAGGGCGAGCGGCTGGGCAGCAACGACGCAGTGCGGGCGGCGGCTTTTTCCGACGATGTGCTGGAACAAGGATTCAACAGCAGCGCGATCGTGCTCGATGATGATCGCCAGGTCGTGCTGCGCGTCATTGAGCATCAGCCGCCCCAGCAAAAGCCTCTGGCCGAAGTGAAGGACCAGATCCGCGCCGACCTCACCCGGGCCAAGGCCCTTCAGCTGGCGCAGGCGGATGCCAGCGAAGCGCAGGAGCAATTGGCCGCTGGAGCAGCTCTGGCGGATGTTGCCGCTGACGGTGTGGCCGAATTGCACGAGACGGGTTATATCGAGCAATCAGCCAATGAGGTGCCGACAGCGGTCCGCGAGGCGGCATTTGCCCTGCCGCCGCCCGATGAGGGCAAGGCCAATTACAAGGTTACGCAAATCGGTGACGACAGCGCGGCACTGGTTGTTCTGAACGACGTGAAAACCGCGCAGACCGAGGATGCGGTGCCGCCACGCTTCCGGCAGCAGCTGCTGGGCTATAACGCACAGCTGGAGTTTGCCGCGTTTGTCAATTATTTGCGCAACCAGGCCAAGGTCAAGGTCTATCAGGAACAACTCGACTCGGAGTAGGGCAGTTGCCGCGCAACCGGCACTGGCCGCACAGGTGAGCGCTGCATGTTGAAAGTGGCCGTGCGCGGCACGCACGGCCGCTGTACGCAGCTCGTGGCAGCGCTACAACCATTCAGCCGGTGCCTTAAAAACACGCTGTCATGCTGCGCGCAGCCGCAGCATCGCGTGATGGTGGTCGGTAGCGGGCGATCCTGCACCGCGTGCTGCGCACATGTACGCAGGATGGCCGGTCATTTCATGGCATTCTTTCAGGCGCTGGTCATGCCCAGAATGTGATAGCCGGCATCGACGTAGACGACATTGCCGGTAATGCCCGAGGCCAGATCGGAACACAGGAAGGCCGCGGTATTGCCGACTTCTTCCTGCGTGACATTACGCCGCAGCGGCGCGCTGTCCCTGGCATAACCCAGCATCGAGCCGAAATTGCGAATGCCGGACGCAGCCAGCGTCTTGATTGGCCCGGCGGAAATGGCATTGACCCGAACGCCCTGGGGCCCAAGGTCGGCCGCCATGAAGCGCATGCTCGATTCCAGGCTGGCCTTGGCCGGACCCATGATGTTGTAGCCGGGGATGGTGCGCTCCGAGCCCATGTAAGTCAGCGTCAGCAAGGCGGCGCTGGAGGACAGCATGGGCCGTGCCGCTTTTGCCAAGGCGGCAAAGCTGTAGGCGCTGATATCGTGCGCAATCGCCGCCGCCTCGCGACTGACGCTGTCCAGATAACCGCCTGACAATGCCTCGCGTGGTGCAAAGCCGATCGCATGCACCAGAATATCCAGCTGCTGCCAGTGCTCGCCCAGGCGACTGAACACGGCATCGATCTGCTCGTCTTCGCCCACGTCCAGCGGCAGCACCGCAACTGCGCCCAGCTCTTCGCCCATGGTTTCCACGCGTGGCTTGAGTTTGTCGCCCTGGTAGGTCAAGGCCAGCTGCGCGCCCTGTTCGCGCATGGCTTGGGCGATGCCGTAGGCAATGGATCGGGTGCTTGCGAGGCCGGTAACAAGTGCGGTCTTGCCGTTAAGAAAGCTCATGCAGGAATTTCCGTTATCAAATGTATATGGGTTGCTCGTAACTGGTGTCGATTGCGCGCTCGTCGCGGCGATAACAGAGCCTTTCGTTCAACCGGCAGGCTGCAGGCGCAATGTCTGGCCCGTTCTGATTTGATCCGCCGTTGCCATGTCATTCAGCTCCAGGATTGTTGCCACCTGCAGCTCGAAGCGCTGCGCGATCGACCATAGCGTATCACCGCGTTGCACGTGGTAGAAATCCGGCAGCGGCGCCGGGCCGTTGATGGACAGCGTCTGGCCGCGTTGCAGCGTATTGCCTTGCAGGCGGTTCCATGCGCGCAACTGACTCGGCTGTACGGCAAAGCGCTCTGCAATCGATGCCAGCGTATCGCCGGCCTGCACCTGATAGCTTTCCGGCTGCGCCGTTATCGGCACGCGCAGGACTTGGCCCGTGCGCAGGGCATTGCCGGCGAGATTGTTGACCCGGCGCAGATCGGCAACGTCGATGCCGTAGCGATGGGCGATCCGCCACAGGGTGTCGCCAGGTTGCACGGCATAGGATTCAGTCGGGATAGTGGCCGGTTTGCCTGGTTGCGGCAGCGCCAGGCGTTGCCCCACCAGAATGCGATTGCCGCGCAGGCCATTGATCTGGCGCAGGGTGGCAACGTTGATGCCATGCATGCGGGCAATGCCACTGAGCGTTTCTCCCCGGCGCACGCGATGCCAGTCGTGGCTCACCAGATCATCGACATCGGCTCCGGCCAGCGCTGTCTGGAATTGCATGATCCTGTCCGTGGGTACGAGCAGACTGCCACCACCATGAACGGGATTGGCGATGGCGCGCCGCACGTGCGGATTGAGCGCCTGCAGCTCCGTCGCCGGCATGTCCAGCATGGAGGCGGCAATATCGAGCTCGATCCGGCCGGGCAGGGCGACGGTCGCGGTTTGCGCCCGATTGGCCAGCCGCGGCCAGTCCAGGTTGTAGTCCTCGGGATAGGCCAGCAGGCGGCGCAGTGCAAAAAACTTGGGTACGTAGGCAGCCGTCTCGGCCGGCAAGTCCAGATGCCAGAAATCCGTCTTGCCGCCGCGTGCGCGGGCCCGCTTGATGGCGCGCCCGACGCGCCCGGGGCCGCCATTGTAGGCGGCCAGCGCCAACACCCAATTGCCGTCGAATTGGGCATGCAGCTTGGTCAGGTAGTCGAGTGCGCTTTGCGTGGCCGCCATCGCATCGAAGCGGCCGTCGTACCACCAGTTCTGCTCCAGGCCCATGTAGGTGCCCGTGCGCGGCATGAACTGCCACAGGCCGCCGGCGCCGGAAAAGGACACGGCGGAGGGCTCATAGCCGCTCTCCACGATCGGCAGCAGTGCCAGCTCCAGCGGCAGGCCGCGGGCGCTGAGCGCTTCCACCACGTGCCAGAGGAATGGCTCGGCGCGGCGCAGCGAGTTGCTCAGGTGTTTGTCATGGGTCAGGTAATAGGCGACCCACTCGCGGATCTCGCGGTGGCCGCTTTGCGCCGGCATCTGATAGCCATTGCGCACCCGAATCCACAAATCGTCATGCGGATTGGGAATCGGCTGCCACGGCCGGTGATGCGGCACATCGGCGACGCTGACCTTGTCCTCGGTCGTCTTGTGCTTGACGCCGGCACAGCCACTCAAGATGAGAACCGCTACCGTGCAGGCGGCCAGGTAAAGGCGAAAGCGGTGGCGAAGCAGGTTATGCGGCATCTTTCCAGGCTCTAAGTTCGGCAAAAATTGCGGCCGGCTCAGTCAGCTCGTGGCCGGCGCGATCGCTTGCGGCACGCGCCACTCGCGGCTCGTCCCAGCGCAAAAAGGGATTGATGAGCCGCTCTTCCGCGAGCGTGCCGGGCAGGCTCGGCTGATTGTCGGCGCGCAACGCGTGCACGGCGTCTGCAACGCGGGTGACATCTCTGTTATCAGGTTCAACCATGTGCGCAAACTCAAGGTTTTTCTGCGTGTATTCATGGCCCGCATAAAATCGCGTCGCGCCCGGCAATTGGCGCAACCGTGCCAGCGAGTCGTGCATCTGTTCCGGCGAACCCTCGAACACGCGGCCACAGCCGCCGCGGAACAGGGTGTCGCCCGCCAGCAGCACGCCAGGCGCATGATAGGCGATGTGCCCCAGCGTATGGCCAGGTGTGGCAATGACGGAAAAATCAAGTTCGAGCCAGTCCAGCCGGCAGTCATCGCCCGGAGCAAGCGGCACCGTAAGCTGTCCGATTTGGTCGCTTTCCGCCTGCGGGCCGAAGACGGGAATTTCATCGCCGCTGGCGGCTTTCTGATGTGCGCACAACTCTGCGATGCCAGCGGTATGATCACCATGATGATGGGTGACGAGAATGGCGCCGAGGGCAAATTGGTGCTGCGTCAGCCATGCTTGTACCGGTTCGGCCACGCCAGGGTCTACAATGGCCACTCGGCTACCGGCAATTGCCGTGGCCGGCGCGATGGCCCAGATGTAATTATCGGTCAGCGCCGGGATCGCGGTGATGCTCGACATAACGAAATCCTGCCAGGGGCATGAGCGTAAAAATTTCGAGATTACACGACACGAGTTGCGAAAAACAACTCCGGGACTGGCTGGCCGGTCCGCGCACACGCCTGCTGATGCAGCGCGAGCAGGCCCTGTTGCGCCCGCAGTTGGCGCAGCTGACCGGTTATCGGCTGCTGCAGGTCGGCACCTGGGGTTATGGCCCCGAGCTGCTCCGGCATGCGGGAACCCTGTGCCAGTGGCGCCTGGCGCAATGGCCGGGAGCGCACGATGACGCCTGTTTCGATGGCATGAACCTGCCCATTGCCAGCGGCAGCATCGACGCCTTGCTGCTGGCCCACAGCCTGGAATTGGCGGCCGAGCCGCATCATTTGCTGCGCGAATGCGAGCGCGTGCTCAGTGATCGCGGTCAGCTTATTCTGGTCGGCTTCAATGCCCGCTCCGTGTGGGCTCTGGCCCAGCGTCTGCCGGGTCACAAGCAGGGCCGCTATGTGCGCAGCGCACAGCTGTTTGTACCGCGGCGGGCCTGTGACTGGCTGCGGCTGCTGGGGTTGGAGCCGGAATTGCTGGTGCGCTATGGCGTGGGTTTTCCGCTGTATCGGAAAACCCACAGCGTCACTGCACCAAGGCAGCGCAGGCGCCCGGCGGGGATCAGTTCCCTGGCCCAGGCTTATATAGTGGTGGCGCGCAAGCGCGTAGTGCCGCTGACGCGCCTGCACTGGCGAAAAACAAAGGCGGCAAAAGGGAGAGCCCACGTGGTTGGTTTGGCGCACCATGGCCTGGGTCGGGTAGACTCTGGCCGATGAGCAAGAGCGTAGTCATATATACGGATGGCGCCTGTCGTGGCAATCCCGGGCCTGGCGGCTGGGGCGCCCTGCTGCGTTATGGCAACAAGACGCGCGAGTTGTATGGCGCGGCGGAGCAGACCACCAACAATCGCATGGAATTGACGGCAGCGATCAGGGCTCTGGAAGCGCTGCAAAGAGCCTGTCGCGTCGAGCTCTATACCGATTCCAATTATCTGCGTCAGGGCATAACCCAGTGGCTGCCGCGCTGGCAGCGCAATGGCTGGCGGACGAGTGCGAAAAAGCCGGTGAAAAACGCCGATTTATGGCAGCGTCTGCACACTGCCTGCGCGCAGGATGAAATCGCCTGGCATTGGGTAAAAGGGCATAGCGGCGACCCTGGCAACGAAGCGGTAGACGCGCTGGCCAATCGCGGCATTGATGAACTGCAACAAAACGCATCGTAGACAAACTCGGGAGGGATGACTTGCGTCAGATTGTGCTGGACACCGAAACCACGGGCCTGGAACCCGGCCGCGATCACCGGATTCTGGAAATCGGCTGCGTCGAAATCCTCAACCGGCGCATTACCCGCAACAACCTGCATCTATACATCAACCCGGAACGCGAGGTCGATCCCGGTGCTGCCGAGGTCCACGGCCTGACACTCGACCAGCTGCTGGACAAGCCGAAGTTTCATGAAATCGCCGACGAGTTGCGTGCCTATCTGGATGATGCCGAGCTGATCATCCATAACGCGCCTTTCGACCTGGGCTTTCTCAATGCCGAATTTGCCCGGCTGGATGATGATGCGACGGCACTGGAAGAGCGGCATTCGATCATCGACACGCTGATCGACGCGCGCAAGCGCTATCCCGGCCAGCGCAACAGCCTGGACGCACTGTGCAAGCGCTTCGAAATCGACAACAGTGCACGCGAGCTGCACGGCGCGCTGCTCGACGCCGAACTGCTGGCCGATGTTTATCTGGCCATGACCGGCGGCCAGATCGACATCGGCCTGGGCAGCGAAGCGCATGCTGCAGACGGCCTGCAGACAGCTGTCAGCGTGGCCCAGAAAATCCAGGCGGCCGGCAAGCGCCCGCGCATTTGCCAGGCGGATGCCGCCGAGCTGGCAGAGCATGAGCGCTACCTGCAAATGCTGGCGGAATCGAGCCACAACAACTGCCTGTGGCTGGAGCTGGAGCCACAAGCGGCAGCGCAGGCGCAATAGCAATAAGATCGACATGCATGGAGACGCATGCAAGCGGGGGATCTGCAACTAACAATCAAGGGAGTGAGACGTGAGCCCAGAGACACTTCAAATCGGCGCGACCATTCTGTTCGCCATCGCCGTGATTCATACGTTTTCGGTCAAGTTCTTCGAGAAACTTGCGGAACGTCCGTCACCCCACGTGGGCATTTGGCACCTGCTGGCCGAAGTCGAAGTCGTGTTTGGTTTCTGGGCCATGATCCTCATCGTTTATCTGGCCCTGTTCGGCGGCGTCGCGAGCTCGCTCGATTACCTGGAGTCGCGCAACTTCACCGAGCCGATGTTCATCTTCGTCATCATGGTGGTGGCCGCCAGCAAGCCGATATTCAACCTGGCGCAGGCCATGGTGGAAAACGTTGCCCGCATATTGCCGCTGCCGTCGTCGGTGTCGACTTATCTGGTCATCATGGCGCTGGTGCCGTTGCTCGGTTCCTTCATCACCGAGCCGGCCGCCATGACCCTGGCCGCGTTGCTGCTGCGCGATCAGTTTTATTCGGCGGGACTGTCGAATCGGCTGCAATACGCCACCATCGGCGTCCTGTTCGTGAATGTGTCCATCGGCGGCGCGCTGACCCCGTTCGCCGCACCGCCCATCCTCATGGTCGCCGGCACCTGGGGCTGGGATCTGCCGTTCATGCTGCTGCATTTTGGCTGGCGTTCGACGCTGGCCGTGTTCATCAACGCCATCGGCGTGACCCTGCTGTTTCGTGCCGAGCTGGCCCGCATCACGCTCGATGATGACAGCGGTGCCGCCAAGGTGCCGTTTGCACTGACCATTGTCCATTTGCTGTTTTTGCTCGGCATCGTCATTTTCGCCCACCATGCCGTCGTGTTCATGGCGCTGTTCCTGTTTTTCCTCGGCATCACCGCCGCCTATCCGCGGCACCAGGATCCGTTGATCCTGCGCGAGGGGTTGCTGGTCGGCTTTTTCCTCGGCGGGCTGGTGGTGCTCGGCGGCCAGCAGCAGTGGTGGCTGCAGCCGCTGCTCGAAGGCATGAGCCCGACCGTGGCCTATTATGGCGCGACCGCGCTGACCGCCATCACCGATAATGCGGCGTTGACTTATCTGGGCTCGCTGGTCGAGGGCCTGTCGCCCGAATTCAAGTATTCGCTGGTGGCGGGCGCCATCACCGGTGGCGGCCTGACCGTCATCGCCAACGCGCCCAACCCGGCCGGTTACTCGATTCTGAAGAAAAGCTTCGAAGGCGAAAGCATCAGTCCTCTGGGCATTCTGGTTTCGGCCGCGATCCCGACGATAATCACGATCCTGGTATTCCGCGTGATTTGAGTAACCGCTGCAGCCACACTCCCTGGCCGCGAGCGTGCTCACTGGTCGTCGTGGTTCGAGTCGTTATTCTCGGACTTGTTCAGTTTCGAGCGCCAGATCATCTGGCGCTGGCGGCGCTGGGCCCAGAAGATGATGCCGATGCTGATCAGCACCAGCGCGCCGGAGATGATCAGCTGGCGGCTGTCGATTAATCTGGCAGGTGAAAAGTCCTCCCAGGTGAGCAGTTCGCGAAAATTGATGGCCGAGCCAAAACTGACAAACGTCAGCATTGGCGGCAGCATGCCGATCATGCTGCCAAACAGGTAGGGCCACCAGCGCACACGCAGCAGACCGCAACCATAGTTCACCAGATCAAACGGCAGGAACGAGGCGCGCAGCACGATGACGGTGGGGAAGGCCTGTTTGACGAGCAGGCGCCGGAACAGATTCAGGCGTTGCACCTGCTCCCTTTTCTCCGGATTGCTGCGCAGGAAGCGCGCCAGCCCGTAGGCCACGCTGGCCGACAGGTTTTCGCCCAGCAGGCCCCAGATGATGCCCGGAAAGAAGCCGAACAGGCTGCCGGCGGCAATCGTCATACACATGGCGGGGAACAGGGTGAATGAACGCAGCCCGTAGATCATGATATAGACCAGCGGCGCCAGCGGGTTGGCATCGACGAAGTTGTACACGATGGCCAGGATGTCGCGCAGCGACAAGTCCTCCACCAGCGCCCAGATCAGCCCGACAGCCAGCACCACGAGCCAGATGGCGGCTGCCATGATGCGGCTCCAATGTGCCTTGGCCCAAGTGCGCATGCGCCTGGTCATGGCTTGCCGGCACTCGCGATGATGATCTGGAAATAGGGCGGTTGCTGCTCGCGCACAGTGACTTCGCAGTGGGCTGCGGTCATGCCGGCGGCGCTGATCCAGTCGGCAAGCTGGCTCGGGCTGAAGCCGAGATTGATGTGATCATAAGCGCTGACCGTGGCCTGATGCGTATGCCGGGCCAGTGTAGCCAACACTAAATGACCGCCAGGGCGCAGCACGCGCGCGACCTCGGCGATTGCCCCGGCCGGGGCATGGCTGTAAGTCAGGGCATGGAGCAAAAACACCTGATCAAAGCTGCTGGCGACGAACGGCAGGGCATGCATGTCGCCGACCTCGAATGCCACGTTGCCGCGCGTGGTCAGCCGACGGCGCGCGGCTGCAATCACGGCCTCGCTGCGATCCAGGCAGGTAAAGCTGCGCGCGCGCCGGCTCATCAACTCGGCCAGGACGCCGTCGCCGGAGGCGATGTCGAGCACGTCCCCAAGCTCCAGCATGGCGACCAACGCAGCCACCATGGCCTCCCAAGTGCGCCCCGGCGAGTATTGCCGTTCCATGCGCCCGGCCACGGATTCCGCCCAGCCGCTGTAATCGGCGCGCTGGCGCACGATTTCGGCGGCGCGCTCGCGATCGCGCTGGATCTGGACATCGTCAAGCTGATCTATCAGCACGCCCCACACCGGACGCATGTTGGCATCCCAGTGCTGCGCATCAGCAGAATAGATGTTGGCGTTGCCCGCAGCACGATCCTGGACCAGGCCCGCTTCGCGCAGGCGCGCCAGATGCCGGGAAATGCGGCTCTGGCTCAGCTTGGTAATGGCCGTGATCTCGGCCACGGTCAGGGCTTCGTAAGTAAGCAGCAGCAGCAGGCGCAGCCGCGTCGGTTCGGCCAGCAGGCGCAGCAGCTGTGTGCTGTGGCTGAGATCAAGCATGCGGCGGCAGTGTCAGATGATCGCAAGTATCAGCACCGCATTCACTTGGCGCCATGAGCGTGTTTCCCTGATTTCGAGGCATGACTGGCGTGCAATTATGTCATTGTCCGCCAAACAGGTGGGCTGCTGTCAGTGCAAGTGGAGCGAAAGACTGCGCCATGCAAATGGTTTGATCGTGCCAGACCTTGCCTGGCAACGGTTGAGCGCCTGTTCAGCCCTCTTTTTTGGTGTCTGTCTTCTTTGCGGTAGGCTGCTTGCGCGCACTGCTCTTGGCCGTGCTGCCGGTTTTGCTGGCAGTCGTGCTCTTGCTGCCGGCGCCAGTTTTGCTGCCGGACGCCTTCTGAGTCTTCGACTTGGCTGTGGTTGAGCTGCTCTTCTTGGCGCTCGTTTTGGCTGTCTTGGCCGTGCTCGTCGCCTTGGTCGTCTGAGCCGCTTTGGACGTGCTTGCCGCCTTCGTTGTCTTGGCGGCCTTGCTTGTCGTGCCCGCCTTGGCCGTGCTTGTCGTTTTGCTCGTCTTGGCTGGCTTGGAGGCCTTGGCCGTGCTGCTGGCCGGGGCGGCCGCCTTGTCTGCTGCGGGCGTCTTGGTCTTGCTGGTGCGCTTGCCGGCGCTGCTGCTGGTTGTCGTGCTGCGCTTGGCAGCCGGCTGTTTCTTGGCCGCGGGCGCAGCTGTCCTGGCCGTGCTGGCCGGCTGGGCCTTGGCGGCCGGGGCAGCAGCGGTGGGAGCGGCTGCCGGCTTGGTGGCGCTGTCTGGCTGTTGCGCGGTCGTGTCCGCTTGTTCGGCATCGCTGTCTGCAACTGTCTCCGCGCTGGCCCTGCGCAGCTCCTGCCCCACTTGCCTGCGGGTTTTCTCCAGTATTTCGAGCGTTTCCCGCGCGTCACCGATGGTGCGGTCAAGCGCTTCCTGCAACAGTTGCATTTGTGCCTTTGCGATCTCTCCTGGAGAGCCGCCACGGCGCAGCGTGTGCAGGCCACTCAAGGCTTCCGCATAATGCTTTTTTACCGCGCCGAGCTGCTGGTTCGCCAGCTCGCTGATGCCGGAATATATGGCCTTGTTGGATGAAACCAGCGCATCGGTGTATCCCCGGCGCACCTTTTCGGCTTCTTCGCGCCATTTCGCCATCTTGTCAGCTGGGTTTGGCATAGCAATAACCTCCGTGTCATGAGCCCCAAGCCTGGACTTGTTGCCGCTATAGTGTCAAAAAAGCGGGCCTTGCGCCACTTGGCGCCGGCATGGCCTCGAATTTTGTCCGCCTGGCGGGTGTCCGTGCTCCGGCGCGGCGCGCCTCTTTTGTGTGTGGCCGGACAATAACTTATTATTGGCAGTCTCAAGTCGGCTTATGTCGTGACGCCGGCATACTCAGTTTTGTCGCGGAGCAAGAATTCATGTTGTATGAAGGATCCAAACTGTCGGTACAGGTCACCGACGGTATCGCCGAACTCTGTTTTGATGCGCATGAGGGTTCGGTCAACAAGTTTGATCAGGCAACGCTCGAAGAGTTGGCCCAGGCGGCCGCCAAACTCGGCAGCGAAGCCGGCATCAAGGGCCTGCTTGTGACTTCGGCGAAGCCGGCATTCATCGTCGGCGCCGATATCATGGAATTCGGCCAACTGTTTGCCGGCACCGACGAGCAGCTGCGCTCCTGGCTGGCCGAGCGCGCCAACAGCGTGTTCTCGGCGATCGAGGATTTGCCGTACCCAACGGTCACGGCGATCAACGGCTTCGCCCTGGGGGGCGGCCTGGAAATGTGCCTGGCCACGGATTTCCGCGTCATGAGCGAGCAGGCTCAGGTGGGCCTGCCGGAAACCAAGCTCGGCATTATTCCCGCCTTTGGCGGCACGGTGCGCCTGCCGCGCCTGATCGGCGCCGACAATGCCATCGAATGGATTGCCAGCGGCAAGCCGCGCAAGCCCGCCGAGGCGCTGGCCGCCGGCGCCGTGGATGCCGTGGTCGCGCCCGACCAGCTGCAGGCCGCGGCACGTGATTTGCTGCAGCGGGCGATCGCCGGCGAATTCGACCGGCAGGCGCGCGCCCGGCTGAAGCAGGCGCCGCTCATGCTCAATCGCACGGAGGCGGCCATGGTGTTCCAGAGTGCCCGCGGCCAGGTCATGCAGCGCACCAAAGGCATGTATCCGGCGCCCATCGCGGCCGTCGATTGCATGCAGGCAGCCGCAGGCATGGAGCGCGCCGGCGCGCTGGAGCAAGAGACCGAGGCCTTCATTCGCCTGGCACGCGGCAGCGAATCCGCAGCCATGATCGGGCTGTTCATCAACGACCAGCTGATCAAGAAAAAGGTCAAGCAATACACCAGGCAGGCGCACGACATCGAGCGTGCGGCCGTGCTCGGCGCCGGCATCATGGGCGGCGGCATCGCCTATCAATCGGCCTCGCGCGGCGTGCCGATCGTGATGAAGGACATCGACGAGGGCGCGCTTGACAAGGGGCTGGATGAAGCGGCCAAGCACTTCGCCAAGAGCGTCAGCCGCGGGCGCATCGACAACCAGGCCATGGCCGCCGGCATGGCGCGCATCCGCCCAACCTTGACCTATGGCGAACTCGACGCGGTCGATGCAGTCATCGAGGCCGTGGTGGAGAACCCAGAGGTCAAGCAGGCCGTGCTGGCGGAAACGGAAGAAGCGGTGGGCGACGACACCATCATTGCTTCCAACACTTCCAGCATTTCCATCGATACGCTGGCCGAGGGCCTGAAGCGGCCGCAGAATTTCCTCGGCATGCACTTTTTCAACCCGGTGCATCGCATGCCGCTGGTGGAGGTGATCAAGGGCAAGCAAAGCTCGCCGGAAGCAATCGCCACCGTCGTCTCCTATGCGCAAAAGCTGGGCAAGACGCCGATCGTGGTCAACAATTGCCCCGGCTTCCTGGTCAATCGCATCCTGTTTCCTTATTTCTTCGGCTTCGAGGCGGCGCTGCAGGACGGCGCCGATTTCGAGCAAATCGATCGCGTCATGGAGCAGTTCGGCTGGCCCATGGGCCCCGCCTATCTGTCGGACGTGATCGGCATCGACACCAACATGCACGTCAGCGCGCTGCTGGCCAATGGCTATCCCGATCGCATGATCCTGCCAAAGCAGACCACGTTCGGCCTCATGGTCGAGGCCAAGCGTCTGGGCCAGAAAACCGGCTCCGGCTATTACCAATACGAGCCGGACAGGAAGGGCCGGCGCCAGAAAACACACGATGATGATGCGCATACCTTGGTGGCCCAGGTGCAGGACGATGGCAGCCGCGAGTTCGCGGCCGAGGAAATCGTCGATCGCCTCATGCTGCCGATGATCATCGAGGCGGCACGCTGCCTGGAAGACGGCATCGCCGAAACCCCGAACGAGGTCGACATGGGCCTGGTGCTGGGGCTGGGCTTCCCGCCGTTTCGCGGTGGTGCGCTGCGCTATGCCAGTCAGCTGGGCCTGGCCACGGTATGTGAAAAGGCCGAGCGCTACAGCCATCTCGGCAAGTTGTACGAGCCAACTGCCAACATGCGCGAGTTGGCCAGCCAAGGCAAGGGTTTTTTTGACTGATTCCGGCGCCGCCGAGCTGGCGGTGCCAGCCGGGACGTGCTGCTGATGATGCGTCCCGGCCTGCAAGATACGGAGACATGGAATGCAAGACGTAGTCATAGTGGATGCGGTACGAACCGCCATGGGCCGCTCCAAGGGCGGCATGTTTCGCAACACACGCGCCGAAACGCTGTCGGCCGCACTGATCAAGGCGCTGCTCGAGCGCAATCCGGCGGTGGAGCCGGAGACGGTCGAGGACGTGATCTGGGGCTGTGTGCAGCAGACCAAGGAGCAGGGCTTCAACATCGCCCGCAATGCGCTGCTTTTGGCCGGATTGCCGCACAACGTGGCCGGCAGCACGGTCAATCGCCTGTGCGGCTCCTCCATGCAGGCCATCCACGATGCCGTCGGCCAGATTAGCGCCGGCATCGACAGCGTGTTCATTTGCGGCGGCGTGGAGCACATGGGCCACGTGCCGATGGATTACAACGTCGACATCCACCCCGCCTTGTCCAAGCACGTCGCCAAGGCCTCGTTCATGATGGGCCTGACCGCGGAAATGCTGGCGACCACGCACGAGATCGAGCGCGAGGCGCAGGATCGCTTCGCCCTGCAATCGCACCAGCGCGCGCATGCCGCCGGCGAGGATGGCAGTTTTGCCGAAGAGATCGTACCCGTGCCCGGGCATGACGAAAACGGCTTTGCCATCATGTGCGATCGCGACGAAGTGGTGCGCGCCGATGCCAGCCTCGAGCAGCTGGCGGCCCTGCGTCCGGTGTTCAATCCGCGCGGCGGCTCGGTGACGGCCGGCACGTCCTCGGCGCTGTCTGATGGCGCCGCCGCCGTGCTGGTCATGTCGGG
>DATGUT010000349.1:0-5864 GCA_035301185.1 Salinisphaeraceae bacterium | reverse complement strand
TGCATTCGCATGCACAATGCCGATCTGCTGGATTTGTTCGCGCGCGTGGCCGTGGGCACCCCAGTTTATATCCATGAGTGAAAATGCATGAGTGACCAGACAGTGCCACTCGGGCCGTTGATCATCGATGTCGCCGGCTGTGAGCTGGACGACGAGGATCGCGCCCTGCTGGCGCATCCGGCGGTCGGCGGCGCCATCCTGTTCACGCGCAATTTTGCCGAGCCGGCGCAGCTGGCGGCGCTCACGGCTGCCATGCGCGCCTGCCGCCCGAATCTGCTCATCATGGCGGATTACGAAGGCGGGCGCGTGCAGCGCTTCCACGACGGCATGACCCGCATCCCGCCGATGCGCCGGCTCGGCCAACTGTGGCATGCAGACCAGCAACAGGCAGTGGCACTTGCTGCCGATACTGGCTGGTTGATTGCCGCCGAACTGGGCGCACTCGGCATCGACCTGCCGCTGGCGCCGGTGGTGGATATCGACTACGGCCGTGCCGAAACAGCCATCGGCAGCCGCGCCTTTGCCGGCGAGGCCGAGGTCGTGAGCGCGCTGGCGCAGGCGTTCTGCAATGGCCTCACGCAGGGCGGCAGCGTCGCCACCGCCAAGCACTTCCCCGGCCATGGTCATGTCGTGCCGGACAGCCATGCCGAGCTGCCGGTGGACGAGCGCGACTGGGCCGTGCTGCAGGCCGACATGGCGCCTTATCGCACCTTGATCGCCGCCGGCCTGGCCTCGATCATGCTGGCGCATATTCGCTATCCGGCGGTGGACGAGTTGCCTGCCAGCCTGTCGCCGCAATGGATCGGGCGCATATTGCGTCGCGACCTGGGCTTTGCTGGCTGTGTGTTCAGCGATGATCTCAGCATGGGCGGCGCGGCCGCGCTCGGCAGCTACCGTGAGCGCGTGGCCATGGCCTTGGCGGCTGGCTGTGATTACCTGCCGGTGTGCAACAATCGCGCCGCCGTGCGTGCGCAGTTGGCCGATGCGGCGTTGCTGGCCGCCAATGGCGGCCGTGACCGACGTGAACACTTGCAGACGTTGTTGGGTCACGGTGAGCGGGCCAAGTCGTTACTTGAGCTGCAACAGAACCCGCGTTGGCGGCAGGCACGTGAGCGTTTGTGCGCGTTGAACGGTGAAACAGCGTAAAATCCGGACTCGGGGCGGGACCAAAGCCTCGAGCAATCCAGATCCAGGGCATAATCCGAGTGCTATATGAGTGAAGTCGAGCATCCAGAGCGCTACATCGAGGCCGGTGAAGTTTACGCCAGCGCCGATGTACTCATTGACGAACAACAGCTGGACGCCGGCTATGACCGCATGGCCGCGCAGATCAGCGCCCAGTTTCGGGGGCTCAATCCGGTCATGATATGCATCATGACCGGCGGTCTGTACACCACCGCGGAGTTGACCAAGCGCCTGGATTTCCCGTTCGAGTTGGATTACCTGCACGTGACTCGCTATGCCGGCGATATTCGCGGTGGCGATCTGGTGTGGAAAGTCAGCCCCAGCATCGATCTCGGCGGGCGCCATGTGCTTGTGATCGACGATATCCTCGACGAAGGCGCTACTCTCGGCGCCACCATTGACGCCATTCACGCGCAACAGCCGGCCAGCGTGCGCACCGCCATGCTGCTGCAGAAGATGCATGATCGCCTGGTGGCGGAGCTAGAAGCTGATTTTCTCGGCTTCGAGATTCCCGACCGTTACGTGTTCGGCGCCGGACTCGACTACAAGGGCTATCTGCGCCAGTTTCCTGCCGTTTATGCGATAGCCGAAGCATATGATGCGTAAGCACTGTTGAAGCTGTCTTCCAGTCCTGCAACTGCCTGCTCGCCTGGCGACGAACCGCCCGCGTGCAGCAGCGCGGTCTGTATGCCTATGCCTCCACACAATGCTTGGCGCCGGCCGGCACGGCGCCCTGTGCGGCCATGCCGCTCCCGTTTTCGCGCACGGCTCGTGTTTTAACCTGTTGACGTGTATCAATGAATGTGATTCCCGCCGGGCTTAAGTTGATATAGAAGTTGTAGGCGAGCCGCTTGTTTTCGACTCGCCTGCAGCCGCGTCAATTTTTGTGGAGGGAAGCGGGATGCAATGGGTTACGGATTTGAGCGCCGCGATTCTGGCCAGCGTGGCATCGTTCTTGTTGTCCTGGCCATTCTGGCGCGATTTCGAATATTGGGCGGAGTCGCATGTAGCCTGGTGGGTTTATTTCATCGGCGGGTTCGTGCTCGCGGTTTACGTGTTCTACGTTTTCATCGGCAGCCTGCGCATGCTGTTTCTGCATGCGGCTGATGAGATTGCCGAATCTGCAGCACTCGTGGAAGACGAGCAATCGGACGAGGGCAGGCTCTCATGAGTTGCTCCACCGGTGATTTCAGCTGTGACGTGCCGCGGCGCCGCGGGGCGCTGATCGTGCTTGGTCTGATGGCCGTTATCTTCCTGTTGTTGTCCGCATTCTCGTTCGTCGGCTCACGTGATCAGGTAACGCCGGCTGAGTTTACTTACAACGGCTATACGGCAGATGAAGGCAAGCGGGTGTTCCAAGCCTACAACTGCATGGGCTGCCACACCATCGTCGGCAATGGCGCTTATCTGGGTCCGGACCTGACCGATCAATACGCACATGCGGGGCCGGCATGGCTGGAAGCCTTCCTGCCTTCTGCCGGCAGCTGGCCGACCGAAGGGGCGCTGCGCACCCAGGTTGTCAATTCCGAAATATTGGCGGAGAAGGGCATCGAGTCGCTGGAAGACTACCTGGCGCAATATCCAGGCGCGGCCGAGCGCGTGCAGCGGCGTGGCGGCCGGGCCACGCAAATGCCCAATCTGCCCTTGACGCAGGAAGAGACCGGCAAGCTGATTGCGTTCTTCAAATACACCGCAGCCATGAACACGGAAGGCTGGCCGCCGGAAGTGCGCTCGGGTGATCTCGACCAGCGCCTGCAGCATATGGGTGTGGCAGCCGCTGCTGCCATGCCGGTTGCTGCCGCGGCTGGCAGCGCTGCCGAAAACGCAGCGAAGGATGCGGATGCCGATCCGGTCGCCCGCGGCGAGCAACTGGCTCAGGATCAGGGTTGTACGGCCTGCCACGCCAGCGATGCCACGCGCAGGGTGGGACCAGGGTGGGGTGGCTTGTACAACAGCGAAATCAAACTTGCGGATGGCAGCACCGTGACTGTCGACGAGGCTTATCTGACGGAATCCATTCGCGATCCGAATGCCAGCGTACCGGAGGGTTATACCCCGGGAATCATGCCGGCTTACACCGAAGCCATGCTCACTGATGATGAAGTCGAAGCCATTGTGGCCTACCTGGCTTCGCTCAAGGATGGGGAGGAATAGTCATGCAGATCACTTATCAAACCCAGCGGTTGAGCCTGCGCTTCTTCATGCTCATGCTGCTGTTGTTCGGCCTGCAGGTCGTGTTCGGCATGATTCTGGCCTCCCAGCATGTGGATCCGAGCCTGCTCAGCGGCGTGCTCAACTTCAATATTGTCCGGGCCGAGCATCTCAATCTTGGCATCATGTGGATCGTGAGCGGCTTCATCGGCACCATCCTGTTCGTCGGGCCGCTGATGTCGAAGCGTGAAATGGTGGCGCCGTGGCTGATCAAGCTGCTGTTTTATGCCGTGATCGTCATCGTGGTCTGGAATTTCTTCACCCAGTTGCTGGCCGCCAAAGGCATTGCCGGCTGGTGGCTGGGCCAGCCCTGGCTGCAGAATGGCTTGGAATATATCGAGGTCGGGCGCCTGGCCGGGATCGGCATTCTGGTCGGCTTCGGTATTTTCACCTATGTCGTGTTGCGCACCTTCCCGCCGCTGCGGCAATGGAATGAGCTGCACTATGGTATTGGCCTCGGTGTGACGTTCCTGTTCATCGCCTGGGTTTTCGGCCAGTTTTATGTCGCGCGCATCGATGTGCAGGAATACTTCCGCTGGTATGTCGTGCATTATTGGGTGGAAGGCGTCTGGGAGGTCATCCACATCACCCTGATCGGCGCGCTGCTGGTGCTGATGTTCAAGGCCAAGGTCAAATCCGTCGGTTTCGCCGTGTTCTGGGGGGTCACCCTGGTGTGGCTGTCTGGCCTGATCGGCAACGCGCATCACTACTTCTGGGTCGGCACGCCGGAATTCTGGCAGTTCTGGGGTTCGCTGTTCAGCGCGCTGGAACCGCTGCCGCTGGTATTCTGTTTCTGGCACATTTACCTGGACGCGCACATCAACAAGCGCCCGCTGGACAACTCACCGGCGTTCTATTTCCTGCTCGGGTCCGCGGTCATGGAGCTGGTGGGTGCCGGCATCATGGGCTTTGTCATGACCTTTGCCTTGACCAACGCCTGGTCGCACGGCACCTGGGTCACCGGCAGCCATGCCCATCTGGCGCTGTTCGGCACCTTCGGCATGCTCGGCCTCGGTGCGGCCTACTGGATTGTGCCCGCCATTCGCAAGGTGCCGCAATTCGATCAGCGCCTGGGCAAGTTGGCCTTCTGGCTGCTGTTCATCGGCATCCTCGGCATTGCGCTGAGCTTCGCCTACGGTGGCACCGTGCAGATCTATGTCTACCGCATTCTCGGGCTGGATTGGTTCGGTGGCGATGTGGCGCCGGCGATGAACGTCTTCAAGATCATGCTGCCGGTGTTTGGCGCCATCTTTGCCTTTGGCACCGTCATTGTCATCTATAACCTGTTCACCCTGGGCGAGCGCACGCAGCCGGAGTTCAGCATTGGCGCGGGTGCCGTGCAGACGCCGCCGGCAACGGGCTGGCGCCGGCCGCTGACCGGCTTCGAAGCGGGTATCTGGCTGCTGTTCATGTGGCTGTTCGGCGCCATCATCACCTTCTGCCTGCTCAGCTTCAATCTGCCGGTGGTGCGGGTGGATGGTGATCCAACGCTGCCCTATGTCTTGTCGGGAGTCGGTTATCCGGGCCTGCTGCTGGTGACCATCGGCTTCGTATGGCGCTTCATCGCTTCGCTCGGTGCGCGTTTGCGCACGCCGTTGGCCGATGTGGACTTGCCATATCCGGATCTTTCGACGCAGGCTTGAAGCAGAAGACTGTTGATGAGGTGGTGACATGCTGATCAAAAGCTCGAAGCAGGTCTCGCGCTGGCGCAGGCCGAAACGCTTTCCCATGCCGCGCTTCAGCCAACCGCCGGGCGCGCGCGTCGCGCCCGGCAAGACCTGGCCCGAGCCGGTGGGTGCCAGGCACACCCAGCGGCTGCGCATTTACCGCTATGATCCGGACTCCGGCGCCAACCCGCGCCTCGACACCTACACCATCGATCGCGATGCCTGCGGGCCGATGGTGTTGGATGCGTTGATCTACATCAAGAACAAAATCGATCCGACACTCACCTTCCGGCGCTCCTGTCGGGAAGGCGTGTGCGGCTCCTGTTCCATGAACATCGATGGCACCAACTGGCTCGCCTGCATCCGCACGCTGGACGAGGTGGAAGACCCGGTTACTGTTTATCCGCTCAACAACCTGAACGTGATCAAGGACCTGGTCGGCGATCAGCGCCATGCGTTCGCGCAGTACGAGTCCATCCAGCCGTGGCTGCAGGCGCAAACGCCGCCGCCGGGCGGGCGCGAGCGACGCCAATCGCCGGCCGAGCGCGCCAAGCTCGACGGCGACTACGAATGCATCCTCTGCTTTTGCTGTACCTCCGGTTGCCCCAGCCACTGGTGGAATGGCGATCGCTTTCTCGGCCCGGCGACGCTGTTGCAGGCCCATCGCTGGCTGGTCGACAGTCGCGACGAGGCCACGGCGGAGCGCCTGGATGCGCTCGAGGACCCGTTCAAGGTGTATCGTTGCCACACCATTCTGAATTGCACGCGCACCTGTCCCAAAGGGCTGAATCCGGGCAAGAA
>DATGUT010000348.1:0-2100 GCA_035301185.1 Salinisphaeraceae bacterium | reverse complement strand
CCGCGCTCACTTAGATAATCGCGCACAAACTGCAAATGACCGGCATCGGCCGCGGGGTTTCCTGACACTCCCCATTGTTGGCCGTCCTTGGACAAATGGCCATCTCCAAGCAGGATGCCGTACAAACGCGCATCGTCTTCGGTCAGGCCTGTAACCGGCACCACTTCCTTTGGGATCACCTGGGCGACGTAATCGCCGCGGGTCAATTCCCCGGCATCCGTCCATTCAGGCTTGACCTTGCCTTTTGCCAGCCACGCATCGGTGCGCTCACAGGCCTGCTCCATCGGCACATTGCGCAGCGCCCAGAGCGGATGGCCGGCGGTGACGCGCAGCGGCTCGATCGAGTGCTTGACGTTCAACTCGACCATGGCAGCGGTCTGGTTATAAGCAAACTTGCTGGTGACTTCGCGATATTCGCCACGCTGGCCCAACACCAGATCGCCACGCTTGATCGCCTTGATCGATTTGACGCCATTTGCAGTATGCACTTGCGTGTCCGGCGCAAAGCATTGGTTGACCGCCACGGCGGTATCATTGACCACCTTCAGGAACGGCACCACCCCTTGCGACTTGCCGTTGGTGCCCTTGATGTGGGCGCCCATGGCACGCACCGGAGTCCAGTCGTTGCCAAGGCCGCCGGCAAATTTCGACAGCAAAGCATTATCCTGGATCGCCTCGTAAATGCCGTGCAGGTCATCGGGCACGGTGGTCAGGTAGCAGCTGGACAGCTGCGGGCGCAGCGTGCCGGAGTTGAACAGGGTCGGCGTCGAGCTCATGAAATCGAAGCTCGACAGCAGCTGGTAGAACTCGATGGCGCGCTGTTCGCGCTCGATCTCGTTGATCGCCAAGCCCATCGCCACGCGCATGAAAAACGCCTGTGGCAGCTCGAAGCGCGTGCCGTCGTAGTGAATGAAGTAGCGGTCGTACAGCGTCTGCATGCCCAGATAGGTGAACTGCAGGTCGCGCTCGGCGAGCAGCGCCTGGCCGAGCTGGTCGAGATCGAACTCCAGCAGCTTTTCATCGAGCAGTTCGCGCTGCACGCCGGCTGCGATGTAATCCTTGAAATAATCGGGATAGCGCGCGGCCATTTCGGTATGGGTGGCATATTCCACCGAGCCATCGGCGAGAAACGTCAGCGCTTCGTGGCGCAGTTTGTCCAGCAGCAGGCGCGCCGCGACCTGGCCATAGTTCGGCTCGCTTTCCAGGCGCTGGCGCGCGGACAGCACCAGCGCGGTCGACAGTTCGTCTTCGCTAATGCCGTCGTAGACGTTGCGCAGCGTATCCTGCAACACCTGCTCGGCCGTCACGCCATCGATGCCGGTGCAGGCCTCGCCGATGACGCGCTCCAGGCGCTCGCGATCGAGCGCATGCGTGCTGCCGTCGTCGAAGTTGACGTGAATGGTCGACTCGGGCTGCGCTTCTGCACCAGCTGCCGCCTGTTTTGCGGCACGCGCCTGCGCGCGCTCCTCCCGATACAGCACGTAGGAACGTGCCACCTTGTGCTCGCCGGCGCGCATCAGCGCCAGTTCGACGTAGTCCTGGATGTCCTCGATGTGCACCGCGCCGCCGCCGGGCAGGCTGCGCGTCACGCCGGCCACGACCTGTTCAGTGATTTCCTTGACCACCTCGCGAATGCGGCTCGAGGCCGCACCCGAGCGCCCTTCCACGTCCAGGAACGCCTTGGTGATGGCCAGCTCGATCTTGGCGTCGTCGAATGGCGTCACCTTGCCGTTGCGGCGGATGACCTTGTAGCCGCCCGGCGCGGTCGCGCTGATGCTGGCCGCATCGGCAGCCGCTGGGCGCGGCGGCTGCACCGAGGCGCCGGCGGGCATTTCCTGTTCTGATGGATTCTGTGTGTCCTGCATCATTGTTCCCCTACTGCTCATTCCCCACGGCTGATGACGGCCTGGAGAAATGGTGAATATGACCCCATTTACATGCTGAAAGACAGCGGCATTGCGCCGCCGTGCGTGCTGGGACTTTCATCATCGCACTACTAGATATGGTATTCAAGTGCTTTATAACAACCCTTGACATACGATATATAGTGTATTCTGTGGATAACTAGTGGATAAGAACATGCCTCCGTGGGCACAAGCT
>DATGUT010000347.1:0-9284 GCA_035301185.1 Salinisphaeraceae bacterium | reverse complement strand
TCCCGACCGGAGCGCGGAGCGCGCAAAAGCCTTGTCATTCCGACCGGAGTGTGGAGCGCGTAGTGGAGGAATCTTGGTGCCGGTGGCTGGTGGGGTTGGTGGGAAGAGATTTCTCCATTTCGGTCGCAAGCTCCCTCCAGTCGAAATGACAGGGTTTGTTTGTCGGCCCGGTCGCAGGCTCCCTGCAGTCGAGGTGACAACAATAGGGTGAGTCATTCCGAGCGTAGTCGAGAAATCTCCCGAACAGGGGCACCGCGTCAGAATCGACTTTTCTGCCTCTATAGAACAGTAACGCATGTCGTTCCGACCGGAGCGCGGAGCGCGCAGTGGAGGAATCTCGGTGTCTGTGGCGGGCGTGTTTTGGTTCCATTGTTCATGGTTCGCTGAGCACCATGTTATCGCGGTGGATGAATTCCTCTTCGCGCATGTAGCCGAGGCGCGCGGCGATGTTTTCGCTCGGTTGGCGCAGCAGGGCCTGGGCTTCTTCGGCGCTGTAGTTGGCGAGGCCACGGGCGATCTCGCTGCCTTCGGCGGTGACGCAGGCGATCAGGTCGCCGCGCCGGAAATCGCCTTCGACTGCGATCATGCCGATCGGCAGCAGGCTGCGTCCGGAGGTGCGCAGCACGCGCGCGGCGCCGGCATCGACCATGACCTTGCCGCGCACGCGGCGCTGGCCGGCGAGCCAGTTCTTGCGCGCGCCGTGGCGGGGCTTGCCGGGTGTGAGCAGGGTGCCGAGCCGTTCGCCGGCGACGACGCGCTGCAGCACGTTTTCTTCCAGGCCGTGGGCGATGATGGTCGCGGCGCCCGAGCGCGCCGCCTGGCGAGCGGCCAGAATCTTGGTCCGCATGCCGCCGCGGCCGAGACGCCCGCCGGCGGCGCTGGCGGCACTGAGCAGCTCGTCGGCATCGACCGGGCAGGCATCCAGCAGGCGCGCGTCGGCATGCGTGCGCGGGTCGGCATCGAACACGCCGGGCTGGTCGGTGAGAATGATGACACCCTGGGCGTCCACCAGGTTGGCGGCCAGCGCTGCCATGGTGTCGTTGTCGCCGATGCGGATTTCGTCGGTGACGATGGTGTCGTTTTCGTTGACGATCGGGATCACGCCGAGTGACAGCAGCGTGAGCAGGGTGTTGCGCGCGTTCAGGTAGCGGCGGCGATGCTCGACGTCGGCGTGGGTGAGCAGGATTTGCGCGGCGCGCAGGCCGTGGCGGTCGAAACAGCCGGCATAGGCTTCCACCAGGCCGGCCTGGCCGACCGCGGCGGCGGCCTGCACATCCTTGAGCACGGTGGGGCGCTGGTTCCAGCCCAGGCGCGCCAGGCCCTCGGCCACCGCGCCGGACGACACCAGCACCACTTCGTACTGGCGCGCCTTGAGCCGGGCAATCTGCACGCTCCATTGGTTGATGCGCGCATGCGCCAGGCCACGCCCTTCCGCTGTCAGCAGGGAGCTGCCGATCTTGACGACCCAGCGGCGAATGCGCGGCAGCTCGGCCCGGCTCGCCATCATTGCCATCGTTGCCGGGATCCTGCTGCTGGCGCGGCGGCGGCCTGCTGCGCCCGCCGCTGCTGTTCGAGATGATTCATCACGTCTTGCAGCAGCGGCGCCAGCGTCTTGGGTTGCAGCGCCGACACGCTGTAAATGCGCTGCTGCGGCCAGGCCGCGGCCACGCGCTCGCGGATGGCGGCCACGTCCGGCTCGGCCAGCAACTCGGCCTTGTTCAGCACCAGCCAGCGCGGGCGCTGTGCCAATTCGGCGCTGTATTGCGCCAGCTCGGCTTCGATCAGCCTGATTTGCGTGCGCGCGTCGCGTTCTTCCGGATCGGCCAGATCCACCACATGCAGCAACAGCCGCGTGCGCTGGATGTGGCGCAGGAAATGATGGCCGAGCCCGACACCGGCGGCGGCGCCCTCGATCAGACCCGGCAGATCCACCAGCGTGAAGCTGCGCAGCGGGCCCATGCTGACGACGCCGATCTGCGGGGTCAGCGTCGTGAACGGGTAATCGGCAATGCGCGGGCGGGCGCCGGAGACACCTGCCAGGAAGGTCGATTTGCCGGCATTGGGCAGCCCGACCAGGCCGACATCGGCGAGCAGTTTCAGCTCCAGCTGCAAGTCCCGCTGCTCGCCCGGCGTGCCGTCGGTGGTCTTGCGCGGGGCGCGATTGGTGCTCGATTTGAAGCGCGCATTGCCGAGCCCATACTGGCCGCCCCGAGCCACACACAGGGTTTGCCCGTGCGCGGTCAGGTCGCCCAGCAGCTCGCCGGTTTCATGCGCATGGCACAGCGTGCCGACCGGCACCGGCAGGTGGCAATCCTGGCCTTTGGCACCGGTGCGATTGCGCCCGGCACCGTTGCCGCCGCGAGTGGCACGGTAAACGCGGCTGACGCGATAGTCGTACAGCGTGTTCAGGTTGTGATCGGCGACCAGATAAACACTGCCGCCGGCACCGCCGTCACCGCCGTCCGGGCCGCCGCGCGGCACGTATTTCTCGCGCCGGAAACTCAGGCAGCCATTGCCGCCGTCGCCGGCCTCGACCCTGATCCTGGCTTCATCTACGAACTTCATGGTTCAATCATCCGGCGCCTCATGCGGCGCACAAAAAACCCCGCGCAAGGCGGGGTTTGTACGCCGTTGCCAATCGCGCTCGCTACTCGGCCGGGACCACCGAGACGAAGCAGCGCTTCTGCGGCCCCTTGCGGGTGAACGTGACGCGGCCATCGGTGCGTGCGTACAGGGTGTAATCCCTGCCCGTGCCAACGCCGGTGCCGGCGTGGAAGCTGGTGCCCCGCTGGCGCACGATGATGTTGCCGGCAACCACTTCCTGGCCGCCGAATTTCTTCACGCCAAGGCGCTTGGATGCGGAATCGCGACCGTTGCGGCTGCTGCCGCCTGCTTTCTTGTGTGCCATCTTGCTGTCCTCTCGATGAATCCTCTGTATGAGTCCTCTAATGCCTGCTGCGTGGCGCCATCCGCCGGGCGCTGCTCAGATTGCGGGTATCGACGTGATTCTGAGTTGAGTATAGGCCTGGCGGTGGCCATAATGGCGGCGATACTTCTTGCGGCGCTTGAATTTGATGACCTCGACCTTGGCAGCCCGATCCTGTGCCTCGACTTCGGCGGCAACGCTCTTGCCTTCCAGCAACGGCGTGCCGACGGCGACGTTCTCGCCATCGGAGACCAGCAGGACTTCGTCCAGCTCGATCGTGCTGCCCGCCTCGGCGTCCAGCTTTTCAACGCGAACCACGTCGCCCTCGGCGACTCGATATTGCTTGCCTCCGCTACGTATTACCGCGTGCATGGCCACTCCAACAGGATTTGTATTAACAAGGGATTGCGACAAAGACGGTTAATAATACGTATTTTTCGAAAGCTGGTCAATCCGTCCGGCCGGCTTGACAGTTCGCCGGCGCCCGCCTAAGTTTGCCGCTGTTTTATTCACGACCACCCATGAATGTGCAATCCATCCTGAAGCCAGTCGCGGACGATATGCGTGCCGTCGATACCCTGATCCGGACCCGGCTCGACTCCGACGTGGTGCTGATCAGGACACTCGGCGAATACATCATCGGCGCCGGCGGCAAGCGCCTGCGCCCCGCGCTGGTGCTGCTGGTGGCGCGCGCCTGCGGCTATGAGGGTGATCGGCATTTTCTGCTGGCCACGCTGATCGAGTTCATCCACACGGCCACCCTGCTGCACGATGACGTGGTCGACGAATCCGACCTGCGGCGCGGGCGCAGGACGGCCAACCAATTATGGGGCAACGGCGCCAGCGTGTTGACCGGGGATTTCCTCTACACGCGCGCATTCCAGATGATGGTGGAACTGGAGGATCCGGTGGTCATGCGGGTGCTGGCGCAGGCGACCAACCGCATCGCCGAGGGCGAGGTCATGCAGCTCATGCACAGCCACAACCCCGATCTGACCGAAGCCGACTACTTCGATGTCATCGACCGCAAGACGGCGAGCCTGTTCGCCGCCGGCTGCCGCCTGGCCGCGGTGCTTGCCGGCAGCGACAGCGCCTGCGTTGCGGCCATGGAAAGCTATGGCCGCAACCTGGGCACGGCCTTCCAGATCATCGATGATGCGCTCGACTACGGGCGCGGCGACAGCCACTATGGCAAGAACAGCGGCGACGACCTGGCCGAAGGCAAGAGCACGCTGCCGCTGATTCACGCCATGCAGAAACTGCCGCGCGCCGAGGCCGCGCAGATGCGCGCCGCAATCCGGGAAGGAGACGTGGCGCAGCTTGATTTTGTCATGCAGGCGATTGAATCCACCGGCGCAATGACCTACACTTGCGCCCGCGCCGAAGCTGCCGCCAGCGCGGCGATCCAGTGCCTCGATTGGCTGCAACCATCGCCCAATCGCGATGCCTTGATCGCACTGGCGGAATTTTCGGCCGCACGCCGGCACTAGTGCGGGGTATAGCTCAGTTTGGTAGAGCGCCATCTTCGGGAGGTGGAGGTCGTAGGTTCAAATCCTGCTACCCCGACCAGCCGATCAACATGCTGATCGGCTGCGCAAGCGTGCCGCTGCCCGCCCGCCCCGGCAGCTGCCCATAACACCTGATTCAACACCAAGTGGCCGCCTGCTGTCATGCTGATGACGCTGCTCAACATCGTCCTGCCCGTGTTTATCGTGGCGGCGCTGGGCTTTGGTTTTGGCCGCACCCAGCGGCAGCCGCTGCAGATGGCGGCCATCAACCGCGCCAACATCATGGTGTTCTGCCCGGCCCTGGTGTTTTCCGCCCTGCTGGACAATCCGGTGGATCTGGCCCAGGGCTGGCCGCTTTTGGCCGCCGGCGCGTTGATCATCATCATCCCCGGCCTGCTGCTGGCGCTGCTGCCCATGGCGGGCGTCGGGCGCCCGGCGTTCCTGGTGCCGGGCATGTTCCGCAACACCGGCAACATCGGCATCCCGCTGATGATGCTGGCCTATGGCGAGGATTTGCTCGGCGACATCATCATCCTGTTCGTGCTTTCCAACCTGCTGCATTTCTCGCTCGGGCTGTTCTTGTTGTCGCGCGGCGAGAGCCGCTGGCTGTGGCTGAAGAATCCGAACGTCTGGGCCGCCGTGCTCGGCGTGCTGCTCGCCGCGCAGCGCGACTGGCTGCCGCAATTCGTGCTTACTGCCGTGGAGCTGACCGGCCAGATCGCCATTCCGCTGATGCTGTTCACCCTTGGCGTGCGCCTGTCGCAGGACCGCATCGACCAGCTCGGGCTGGCGCTGCGCATCAACGCCGTGTACCTGCTGGCCGGGCTGCTGGCCCTGATCCCGGTGTTGCTGCTGTTGCCGCTGACCCCGGAGTGGGCGCGCCTGGTTGCGCTGTCGGCGCTGCTGCCGCCGGCGGTGCTGAATTTTCTGCTTTGTGAACAGTATCGGGTGGATCCGAAAACCGTTGCCAGCGTGGTGCTGCTGGGCAACCTGCTCTCCATCGCCACCATTCCGCTGGTGGTGTGGGCGACGCTGACCTGGCTGTGACGACACGCTCCTTTCTGCCGCCCACCGGCTGGCGGCCGCAAACTTTGCTTTCTCTGGTGAGAAGTTGATGGCACAATTGGCATTCTTGTGGGGACTGCTGCGATCATCTGATTCGCGTTATCACGCCGAGGCATGGACACAACCTTAGAAAACGTCAAGACGCATACGCTTGGGGGACTGGCACGCCAGTTGGTCAATTCCGGCCAGCTGGACGCGCAGAAAGCGGCCGAGTTGCGCCGCGCGGCTGCGCAGGATGGCCAACCCTTTCTGACCAAGATCATTGAAAGCGGCGCGCTGACCGCGGGCCAGGTTGCCGCGGCCACGGCTGCGGCCTTCTCCCTGCCGCTGATCGATTTGCAATCCATCGACCTGGACAGCGCCCCCCTGGACGACATCTCGCGCGATCTGATCCGCAAGCACAATGTCCTGCCCATCAGCCGCCACGGCCGGCGCATGACGGTGGCGGTGTCGGACCCGACCAACCGCCAGGCGCTGCGGGAAATACAATTCCAGTCGGGGCTGATCATCGAGCCCGCGATTGCCGATCATGATGCCCTGAAGCGCATCATCGAAGAATCCTTTTCCGATCTCGACAGCGCCATGGAAGGCCTCGGCGACGTGGAACTGGAAAACATCGATCCCGAAGAGGACGATGACGATGCCGACCTGGCCAGCAACCCGGAGCATGCGGCGCCGATCGTGCGCTTCGTCAACAAGGTGCTGCTGGATGCCATCCGGCAAGGCGCCTCCGACATCCATTTCGAGCCCTACGAGAAATACTTCCGCATCCGCCTGCGCCAGGACGGCGTGCTGCACGAGGTGGCGAGGCCGCCGGTCGGCCAGGGTGCGCGCCTGTGCTCGCGCGTCAAGGTCATGTCCCGCCTGGATCTCGCCGAGCGCCGCGTGCCCCAGGACGGGCGCATGAAAATCCGCATTTCGAACAAGCAGGAAATCGACTTCCGCGTGTCCACCTGCCCCACCCTGTACGGCGAAAAGATCGTACTGCGCATACTCGACTCGAGCGCGGCGCAAATGGGCATCGAAAAGCTCGGCTACGAGGAAGACCAGCGGGCCATCTTCGAGCGCACCTTCATGCAGCCGCAGGGCATGGTGCTGGTCACCGGCCCGACCGGCAGCGGCAAGACGGTATCGCTGTACACCGCGCTGGATATCCTCAACCAGGAAGAGCGCAACATCTCCACGGCCGAGGACCCGGCGGAAATCAATCTGCCCGGGATCAACCAGGTCAACGTGCGCCCGCGCATCGGCCTGACGTTCGCCTCCTGCCTGCGCGCGTTCCTGCGCCAGGACCCGGACGTGATCATGGTCGGCGAGATCCGCGATCTGGAGACCGCGGAAATCGCCATCAAGGCGGCGCAGACCGGGCACATGGTGCTGTCCACCGTGCACACCAACAACGCGCCGCAGACCCTGACCCGACTGCTCAACATGGGCGTGCCGGCCTATAACATCGCCTCGTCGGTGTCGCTGATCATCGCCCAGCGCCTGGCGCGGCGCCTGTGCATGCATTGCCGCGTGCCGGCGAACATCCCGCCGGAGGAATTGCTGGCCGAGGGCTTTGCCGAGGAAGAGCTGGCGCAGCTGACCCTGTACGAAGCCAACCCCGAAGGCTGCGAATACTGCGCCCGAGGCTACAAGGGCCGCATCGGCATTTATCAGGTGATGCCGGTGACCGAGGCCATCGGCAACATCATCATGGAAGGCGGCAACGCCAACGACATCGACCGCCAGGCGCGCGCCGAGGGTGTGATTGACCTGCGCCAGGCCGGCCTGCTGAAAGTCCGGCGCGGCATCATCGACCTGAAAGAAGTCAACCGCGTCACGGTCGAGTGACGAGCGTGCAGCTCAAGCCTCTGCCACGGCCTGCACGCGGGTGAAGCCGCGCGGCAGGCGCTTGCCGCGCGAGGCGCGCGGGCCGCGATAGTCGTCGCGCTCCGCGCTCTTCAAATACATGTGGCGCTTGCCGCTGTAAACCACCAGGGTCGCGGCCGCCGGCAAGGCGCAGGCGGCCACCGCGTGCTCGTCTTTTTTCAGCGACACCAGCTTGTTGCCCTTGCCCTTGTTGAGGCCGGGCAACTCCGTCAGCGCCAGGCACAGCAGGTTGCCGCCGCTGGTGACGATGCAGACTTCGGCATCCTCGCCGCTGGCCGGGTACAGGCCAAGCGCGGTGGCCTGCTTGGGCACGGTCAGTGCCGCCTTGCCGCGGCGGCTGCGCCCGGTGAGCGCGCCGAGCTGGGTGGTGAAGCCGTAGCCGGCACTCGACAGCAGCACGCAGGGTGTGTCCTCGTCGCCCAGCGCCAGGCCGACGAAGCGGGCGCCGTCCGGTGGATTGAGCGTGCTGGTCAGCGGCTCGCCCTGGCCGCGTGCCGACGGCAGCTTGTGCGCTGCCAGGGTGTAGCTGCGCCCGGAGCCGCCCAACACCACCAGAGTCTGGTTGCTGCGCCCGGCGGCGCTGGTGAGAAAGCCATCGCCGTTGCGGAAATTCAGCTTCTCGGCGGCCACGTCCTGGCCCTTGGCGGCGCGGATCCAGCCCTTCTGCGACAGCACCACGGTAATGGCCTCGCTCGGCAGCAGGTCGGCTTCCGACAGGGCCTGGGCCGGCGTCCGCTCGACCAATGTGCTGCGCCGCTCGTCGCCGTATTTTTCCGCATCCGCCGTCAGCTCGTCGGCCATCAGCGCATGCAGCTTCGCTTTTGAGTCGAGCACCTGCTGCAGCCATGCGCGCTCGTTCTGCAGCGCTTCCTGCCCGGCGCGGATCTTCTGCTCCTCGAGTTTCATCAAATGGCGCAGGCGCAGGTCAAGAATGGCATCGGCCTGCGTGCCGGTGAGCTCGAAGCGCTGCATCAACGCGGCCTTGGGATCGTCCTCGTGGCGGATGATGGCGATCACTTCGTCGATGTTGAGATAGGCCAGCAGCAGGCCGTCGAGGATGTGCAGGCGATCGAGCACGGCATCGAGCCGGTGCTGCAGCCGGCGGGTGACGGTGGCGGCGCGAAAGGCAAGCCACTCGGACAGGATTTCGCGCAGACCCATGACCTTGGGGGCGCCATCCATGCCGATCATGTTGAGGTTCACGCGCACGTTTTTTTCCAGCGCCGTGGTGGCGAACAAATGCGCCATCAAACGCTCTGGATCGACGCGCTTGTTGCGCAGCACCAACACCAGGCGCACCGGATTTTCGTGATCCGACTCATCGCGCAAATCGCTCACCATGGGCAGCTTCTTGGCCTGCATTTGCGCGGCGATCTGGGTCAGCACTTTACTGCCGGACACCTGGTACGGCAGTGCGTCGATGATGACTTCGCCGTCGTCGACGGCATAGGCGGCGCGCACGCGGATCGCACCCTGGCCGCTGGCATAGATCTGTTCGATCTCGGCCTGCGGGGTGATGATTTCCGCGCCGGTGGGAAAATCCGGCGCCGGCATGTGACGGCACAAATCGGCCAGGCTCGCCTGCGGCTGCTGCAGCAAATGGATCGCCGCGGCCGTCACTTCGCGCAGGTTGTGCGGCGGAATGTCGGTGGCCATGCCGACGGCGATGCCGGTGCCGCCGTTGAGCAGGATGTTCGGCAGGCGCGCAGGCAGTATTTGCGGCTCGTTGAGGGTGCCGTCGAAATTCGGCTGCCAGTCGACCGTGCCCTGGCCCAGCTCCGCCAGCAGCACGGCCGCATAGGCGGTCAGCCGCGATTCGGTGTAGCGCATGGCGGCAAACGATTTCGGATCGTCCGCCGTGCCCCAGTTGCCATGGCCGTCCACCAGCGGATAACGATAAGTGAAGTCCT
>DATGUT010000346.1:0-7955 GCA_035301185.1 Salinisphaeraceae bacterium | reverse complement strand
ATTCAACGTCAGGCAAGCAGCGAGCAGCAAGAGCAGGTGAGCGCTGCGCCCGGACAGGCTGGCGCCACGCTTGGCGCGCAGAATCAAATCGATAGCCAAGGTCGACCCCTTATTTATTTTATCCGCGCCTAATTGTGGCGCATTCGACGGCCCTTGCGCCAGCAGGGCATTTGTCATCAACAAACGGGCCTGGCCGCAACGCGCCTTGTCGGACAAAGGCAGGGCGGTGCCGATTGTGCACGGCCGGGCTTTGCCGCCAGTTGCGCTGCAACCGCTGTTTGGTCATTATCGGGCCGAGCCGGTACTTCAAATGCGCATCTGCATGATTGCGCTGCAGGCAGCCCGGCTGACAAAAGGCAGCGTGCAACACTGCCGATGAAGACGGCGCGTGCGATTTGGTCTGCAGGCAACAGCGGAGGTGACGACATGGCCAGCCGGAGCAGCAAAACAGCAGCAACTACACAGCAACAGCCTGGGGCTGCAGGCGCGGCAGCCGTCATGGCGCAGCGCGGAGACCTCGACTCCACCATGCCGCGTTGGAGCGGCTTCGACACCGCTTGGGCGCTGGGCCTGTTTGGCACCGCGGTCGGTGCAGGCATCCTGTTTCTGCCCATCAACGCCGGCAACGGTGGCCTCTGGCCGCTCCTGGTGGTGACGCTGCTGATCGGCCCCATGACCTATTTGTCCCACCGGGCGCTGTCGCGCATGGTCTGCGCGTCGCCGCAACCCAATCGCGACATCACCGAAGTGGTGGAGGATTATTTCGGTGCGGCCGCCGGGCGCATCATTACGGTGCTGTATTTCGCTTCCATCTTTCCGATCGTGCTCATCTATGGTGTCGGCATCACCAACACGGTGGAGAGCCTGCTCATTCATCAGCTCGGGGTGACGCCGTGGCCGCGCTGGCTGCTGGCCGCGGTCACCATTGGCATCATGTCGCTCGCCGTGGTGGCACGCCAGCAGGTCATGCTGATGGTCACTGAATGGGTGGTTTATCCGCTGATTCTGGCGCTTGCCGCGGTGACGATATACCTCATCCCGCAATGGAGCTTCGCAGGGCTCGGCGAGATGCCGTCGCCGGGCACGTTCACCATGTCCGTATGGCTGATCATCCCGGTGCTGATCTTTTCCTTCAATCACACGCCGGCCATATCGCAGTTTTCCATGAGCCTGCGTCGGCAATACGACCAGCATGCCACCGCCAAGGCGTCGGTGATACTCCGGCGCACCGCCATCGCCCTGCTGGTGTTCACCATGGGTTTCGTCTGGTCATGCGTACTGGCCATTGGCCCCGATGGTTTGCAGGAGGCGCGGGCGGCCAATCTGCCGGTGCTGTCCTATCTCGCCAATCAGATGGAGGCGCCATTCATCGCCTGGCTCGGACCGCTGGTCGCCATCACCGCCATCACCTCTTCGTATTTCGGCCACTGGCTCGGCGCCCACGAAGGCGCGATGAGCATCGTGCGCCGCAACTTCGATCCGCAGCAGAAACGCTTCGGCGAGCGCACGCTGCATATTGCGGTGACTGTGTTCCTGGTGTTCACCGCCTGGCTTGCCGGCGTGCTCAACCCGGGCATCCTGGATCTGATCGAGACCCTGGTCGGGCCGATCATGGCGCTGGTGCTGTACATCATGCCGATGTATGCCATCCACAAGATTCCGGCGCTGGAGCCTTATCGCGGCCGTCTTTCCAACGTGTTTGTCACTGTCATGGGCCTGGTGGCGCTGGGCGCCATCCTCCTGAATCTGGTGTATTGATCGCATCCGTGGCGGCCTGCAGCACAATGGGACCATGAAGCAGAGACCCGCTCTCTGGGTGGTGGCGACGCCGATCGGCAACCTCGCCGATCTCGGCCCGCGCGCCGCTGAAGTCCTGGCAGGCGTGGACCTGATCGCGGCCGAGGACACGCGCCATACGGCACGCCTGCTGGCACATGCCAGCATCGATACACCGCTGCGCTCCCTGCATGAGCACAACGAACATGCGCGCACCCCGGAATTGCTCGCCCGTCTGGCGCGCGGTCAGACATTGGCTCTGGTCAGCGATGCCGGCACGCCGTTGATCAGCGATCCGGGTTATGTCCTGGTGCGTCAGGCCCGTCAGCAAGGCGTGCCCGTCTATTGCGTGCCCGGTCCCTGCGCCGCCATTGCCGCCTTGTCGATCGCCGGGCTGCCCACCGACCGCTTCGTGTTCGAAGGCTTCCTGCCGCACAAGGCGGGCGCGCGCCGGGCCCGTCTCGCCGAACTTGCGAGCGAGCCGCGCACGCTGGTGCTGTACGAATCCAGTCATCGCATCCAGGCCATGGTGCGCGATCTGGTGCGCGTGTTCGGTGCCGAGCGCGAGCTGGTGCTGGCGCGCGAGTTGACCAAGCTGCATGAACAAAGCATGCATGGCAGCGCCGACGAGCTGGTGGCCTGGCTTGCCGCGGACGACAATCGCCGTCGCGGCGAGTTCGTGCTGGTCGTGGCCGGTGCCGCGGTTGAGACGTCTGCCGAGCATGCGGAAATCGAGCTGGATGCACTGCTCGCGGAATTGCTGGCCGTGACCGGCACGCGCGCGGCGGTCAAGGCCGCGGTGCGTCTGACGGGTCTGGCGCGCAATCAGGTATATGCCCGCGCCGTGGCGCTGCAGAGTGAATAGCGCATGGAAGTGGCGGCTGCGATGCTATCATCAGGCATGGGAGTCGGCCACGCAGTCGCGGCGTCTCGTGCAGGCGTCGAGGAAAGTCCGGGCTCCGCAGGGCAAGGTGCCAGGTAACACCTGGGAGGCGCAAGCCTACGGAAAGTGCAACAGAGAGCAGACCGCCCAAGGTTCGCGATGCGAATCCGGCAAGGGTGAAAGGGTGCGGCAAGAGCGCACCGCGCCACCGGCAACGGCAGGCGGCACGGCAAACCCCACCTGGAGCAAGACCAAATAGGAGGGCGACGCGCGGCCCGCGCAGTCCTCGGGTAGGTCGCACGAGGCCGCTGGTGACAGCGGTCCCAGATGAATGACTGCGCACGACAGAACCCGGCTTATCGGCCGACTCCCTGATTTGCAGCCCGCCCCTCCATCCCCCACCCACCACCTCACCTGTGGAAGAGGTCTGTCCTGCTGGCTGGCCGTATTGTCGATGTCAATGCTGTGTCTTTCGTATGTCATTAAAAACAAATACGAAAACTAACTTTGCCAAGAGGCGCTGCCGTTTTTGTGCCTGTTGATTTGTATCCGCAGCCGCTCTCATTCGCTACTGCAATTGTGCTTGACACTACATCAAGGCGCTGCCTATAGTGGCGCAACGGGGAAATAAGTGGGGCAAAGTGGTTTATAAACTCAAGGGCCAGCTATTGTGTTCAAGGGGTCTCATCCGGTCACCATAGATGCCAAGGGTCGGTTTGCGATTCCTGCATCCTATCGCCAGTCGTTGCATGACGACTGCGGTGGCCGCTTGGCCGTGACCCAGCACTGGGATGGCTGTCTGTTGATCTATCCCTACCCGGAGTATCAAAAATTTGAACAACAGCTACTGGCGCAACCAAGCCTGAATCCGGCGGTGCGGGAAACGCAGCGATTCTTCCTCGGTTCGGCCAAGGATGTGGACATGGATCGCCAGGGACGACTGCTGCTGCCGGCCTATCTGCGTGCCAACGCGAGTCTCGACTCCAAGGGCATGCTGGTGGGCATGGGGCAGCTGTTTGAGCTGTGGGACGAACAGCGATGGGTCGAACGCAATGCAGAAACCAGCAAACGACTGGCCGAACAGGCCGCCAATGGCGAATTGCCGGAAGCTTTGATGAGTATTTCCCTGTGACTCGACTACCAGTCCTGCCCGTCTTATTCCCCGGTTGAGCCACATGAGGAGCGCCACTTACATGACGCAGACCGCCCATCAACCGGTGCTGCTTGATGCTGCACTGTTGGCGCTTGCCATTGCGCCGGCCGGCTGCTACGTGGACGCCACTTACGGACGTGGTGGCCACAGCACGGCGCTGCTGGCTGCACTGGGCGAGCAGGGCCGGGTGCTGGCATTTGATCGGGATCCGGCCGCGGCGGCGGATGCCGAGGCGCGCTTTGCCGGCGAACCGCGCCTGCGTTTTTGCCATGACTCGTTCGCCAATCTGGAGCCGCGGCTCAAGCAGCTGCGCCTACATGGCCGGATTAATGGATTGCTGTTCGACCTGGGCGCTTCTTCGCCCCAGTTCGACACTCCGACGCGCGGCTTTTCTTTTCGCCATGCCGGGCCGCTGGACATGCGCATGGATCCGACCAGCGGCACCAGCCTGGCCGACTGGCTGGCGGGGGCCGCGGTCGATGACGTGCGCCGGGTGCTGCAACGCTACGGTGAGGAGCCCTTCGCCGGGCGCATTGCCCGCGCCATCATCGCGGCGCGTGATGCCAACCAGTTGAGCGACACCAGAGCCTTGGCCGAAGTGGTCAAACAGACGGTGCCGGCCAGGGTTGCCGCCGGCCAGCGCATTCATCCGGCCACGCGCACGTTTCAGGCCTTTCGCATCCATATCAACGATGAACTGGGTCAGTTGACGCAGGCTTTGCATGCGGCCGTGCGCGTCTTGGCGCCGGGCGGACGGCTGGTCGTGATCAGCTTTCATTCGCTGGAGGATCGTATCGTCAAACGCTTTATTCGCGCCCAGGCCCAGCCCGAGCCGTCGCCACTGCCGATGGTGCCGGTGCCGCAGCCGGCGTTGCGCCGGATCGGCAAGGCGGTGCGCGCCGATGCGGCGGAAGTGGCGGCGAACCCGCGGGCACGCAGTGCCATCATGCGCGTTGCGGCAAGAACGGCGGCGCCAGAGGTGCGGTCATGATGCGGCAAGCGCTGATCGTGGCCCTGCTGGTGTTGGGCAACCTGGCGAGTGCCATCGCGGTGGTATCCGTCAAGCACAGCAGCCGTGAACTGCAGCATGATCTGCAGGTTTTGCGCATCGAGCAGGATCAATTGAAGATCAACTGGGCGCAGCTGCGACTCGAGGAAAGCGCCTGGGCCAATCATGATCGCGTGCGCCGTGTGGCCCGAACCAAGCTGGACATGGTCGTGCCGGAACAGTACATCGTGCTCGGGGGGCGGCATGAGTAGAGAACGCCGACCACGTATCAATCGGCGTCGGCCCCAACCGCCCATGCCGGCACGCTGGCGCAATCAATTTGTGCTGGTGCTGTTTGTCGCCTTTGCAGTCGGCCTGGCTGGGCGCGCTTTCTTTTTGCAGGTTCTGAATCAGGACTTTCTTGTTCACCAAGGCGATATCCGCCATATACGCACCATCGAGGTGCCCGCGCTGCGTGGTGCCATCATGGATCGCAATGGCGAGCCGCTGGCATTGTCCGCGCCAACGCAGAGCATCTGGGCGGTGCCCGGAGAGCTGCTCGATGCGCCGGCGAGCCTGGCGCCGCTGGCCCGTGCCCTGGACCAGGATGTGGGCAAGCTGCGGGCGCATTTGCAGAAGTATCGCGAGCGCCAATTCCTGTACCTGGCGCGGCAGTTGAGCCCCGCGCATGCGCGCAAGGTGATGGCCGTGGACGCGCCCGGCGTGTTCCAGCAGCGGGAATTCAAGCGCTATTACCCGGCCGGCGAAGCGGCGGCGCAGCTGGTCGGCATGGTCAACATCGACGGCCGCGGCCAAATGGGCATGGAGCTGAAGAAGCACAGCTTTCTGAAAGGCGTGGCCGGCAGTCGCCGCGTCATCAAGGATCGCCTGGGACGCGTGGTTGAGGATCTGGATGAGTTCACTGCCTCGCGGCCGGGGCATCAGCTGCGGCTGACGATCGATCTGCGCCTGCAGTACATCGCCTATCGCGAACTCAAGGAAGCCATTCTGGAGAACAATGCCTCCAGCGGCATGGCCATCATTCTGGATCCGCAAAACGGCGAGCTGCTGGCGCTGACTTCCTATCCCAGTTTCAATCCCAATAATCGTGGCACCATTACCCCGAATGGCATGCGCGCGTCGCCGATCATCGACGTGTTCGAGCCAGGCTCGGCAATCAAGCCGCTGTTGCTGGCGCAGGCGCTGGATTCGGGGCGTTTTTCCCCGAACAGCCGCATTGACAACAATGGCGGCCGCTTTCGGGTCGGACAACTCAGGATTACGGACTATGGCGATTACGGCAAGGAGAGCTTTGCCACCATCCTGAAGAAGTCCAGCAATATCGGCGCCGCCAAGGTCGGTCTGGCCATGGGCGCGGAGCAGGTTTGGCAGGGCTATCACGAATTCGGCCTGGGCATGACGACCGAAACCGGCTTCCCCGGCGAGCGCACCGGAGTGCTCAAGCCCTATTATCGTTGGGGCGACGTGGAAACAGCCACGGCGTCCTACGGTTATGGCATCGCGGTCACGGCCCTGCAGCTGGTGCGCGCCTACGGCGCCATCGCCGATGATGGCATATTGCGCCCGCTGAGCCTGATCATCGGCCCTGGCGCGCACATGCAAACCATGCCCGAACAGGTCATTGCCCCGGATACGGCACGCCACATCCGGCACATGCTCGCCGGCGTGATTTCGGCCGAAGGCACCGCCCTCCAGGCGGCGATTCCCGGCTACAGCGCCGGCGGCAAGACCGGCACCGCGCGCAAGATCGTGGATGGCAGTTACAGCACTGATCTGCATCAGGCGGTCTTTGTGGGCATGGCGCCCATAGCAGAGCCGGAGCTGGTTACGCTGGTGCTCATCGACTCGCCCCGGGCCGGCCACTACTATGCCGGGCGTGTGGCGGCGCCGGTGTTTTCCAGCATCATGCAGAAAGCGCTGCGGGTGCGCCACGTGCCGCCGACCTGGCCTGAGCGCATTGCCGGCGACAGCAGTCGCCCGGGGGTCTCATGATGGCCCTGGCGCCCCTGGTCCGAACCCGCCAACCGCTGGCCGCGCTGCTGCAGGGCATGGTCGATTCTCCGGTGCCCGCCGTGCAGATCAGCGGCGTGACCATGGACAGCCGCCAAGTCGAGCCCGGCGATCTGTTTCTGGCCTGTCCCGGCCTGCGCACGCATGGCCTCGAGCATGCCGCACAGGCCATGGCGGCAGGCGCTGCCGCGATCGCCTGGGATGCGCCCGGGCAGCCCGAGCTGGACGCTCCCGCCGTGCATGTCGCTGATCTGGCCAGCCACGCCGGGCGCATCGCCAGCCGGGTCTGGCAGGAGCCATCGCGGGCGCAGTTCGTCACCGGCATCACCGGCACCGACGGCAAAACCTCTTGTGCGCACATGCTGGCCCAGGCCCTGGACGCCGTGGGCGAGCGCTGTGGTTACCTGGGCACCCTGGGCTATGGCTTCGTCGACGACTGGCATGCCGCCAGCCACACCACGCCGGATGCCGTCACCCTGCAGGCCTGGCTGGCGCGCCTGTTGGCCAACGGCGCCGGCGCCACCGCGCTGGAGGTTTCTTCCCATGCGCTCGCCCAGCAGCGGGTGCAGGCGGTCGAGTTTGATGTCGCGGTGCTGACGAACATCGGCCGCGATCATCTCGATTATCACGGTGACATGACCCACTATGTCGCCGCCAAGCGCCGTCTGTTCGACCAGCCGGGGCTGCAATACGCCGTTGTCAATATTGACGATGACCATGGCCGGCGCTGGCTGGCCACGCTGGATAAAGGCATTACGCGGATTGCTTACGGCCTGTGGCCCCGGGTCAGCACCCTGGCTTGTCAATACGTGGCGCTGCGCGAAATCGGCATCCAGCCGCAGGGTCTGATGCTGCAATTCGACACCAGTTGGGGCGAACTCAACGTGCGCAGCAGCCTGATCGGGCGCTTCAATGCCTGGAACCTGGCTGCCGTCCTGGCCGTGCTGCTGGCACACGACGTGGCACCAGCGGCCGCGGCAGAGGCTCTGCAGCAGGTGCAGACCGTGCCCGGGCGCATGCAGCAGATTGCGCACACGATCGCCCAGCCGTTGGTCGTGGTGGATTATGCCCATACGCCGAACGCGCTGGAGCAGGCGCTGCTGGCCCTCGCCACCCATGCCAGC
>DATGUT010000345.1:0-4061 GCA_035301185.1 Salinisphaeraceae bacterium | reverse complement strand
TAGCGAGCTGCAACGCAGGATTGCGGAAAAATGGCCCCGGCCCGAAGGGTTGCGCCCAAAATTGCGCCATCCTGCGTTGCGTGGCTTGGTCGTAGGAGTGCTACGACCGGCGCCACGCGCCTTGTCTGGCACAATTTTGGGCAGCAACGCGACGCCGCGGTGATTGTGAACACGCCCTAATCAAGCCGGTGAATCCAGTACAGCGTGCCCGCGCCCAGCACCAGGGTCGGCAAGCTCGCTGCCAGCCATGGCGGCAGGCCGTAAACCATGCCGCTGGCGGCGACGATTTCATTGACGAGATAAAACAGCAGACCGAGCAAGCCGCCGAAAAACAGACGCTGGCCAGCACCGGATCCGCGCAGGGCGCCAAACGCGAACGGCAGCGCAAACAAGACCAGGAACCAGATGGTGAACGGGGTCACCAGGTTGCGCCACAACGCCAGGCGATAGTCGTCGGCATTGATGTTGTTGGCCTGCATGTAGCGAATGTAGTGCCACAGCTTTATCGAGGACTGCCTGGCCGGCTTGACCGTCGCCAGCGCCAGCACATCGGGCCCCAGCTCGATGTCCACCAGTTTGCTTTCCGGCGCCAGCGTTTCCGTGCCCTCAATGCTGATGCGGGTGATTTCGGGCTCTATCAGTTCCAACCCTTGCTCGCGCATGCGACCGCGTGCGGCACGCATTGCGGCCAGCAATTGGCCTGAATCGTCCAGCTTGTAGATGTCGATATCCTGCACCAACTCATCATCGAGCAGGCCGCCGATGCGCACGATGAAGGCGTTTTGCCGCAGCCAGACACCCTCCCCCAGCGTCTGGGCGCGTGCATCATGCAGCGCGTTATGGCGCAATTGATCGCCTATGCGCGTGCCTGCCGGTCCGGCAAACTCAACCACTCCGGACACCAGAATGGCCAGAGCAATGCCGGCAATGCTGACCGCCGCAGCCAGCCGCGCCATGGACACGCCGGCGCTGCGCAGCACGATCAGTTCCCGGCCGCCAGCCAGCGCGCCCAGCGCCATCAACGCGCCCAGCAACACTATGACCGGCATGACGTAGAGTAGATCGGTCGGTGTTTTCAGGGCGATGTGTGCCAACATTGCGAGCCAGCCATAATCGGCCTGCCCCACATCATCCACCTCGCGGATGAGACGGGCCAGAACAACCAGCACAGTCAGCACCAGGGTCACCACTCCGGTGGCGGCCAGGATCGAACGGCCAATGTAAACATCAATGATTTTCATGCGGCGGACTTGCGTTTGCGACGCATGAACATGCCCCGTTCGCGCATGATCAAGAATATTGCGAGGATCAACATGCCCAGATGCACAACCCAGATGCCGAGGGCGGCGGGGATGGTTTCGGTCTGCACCCAGATCTTGGCCAAATGCACCAGATTGAAATAAATCGCGTACAGCAGGACGCCACTGACAATGCGCCCGTAACGGCCCGCGCGTGGCGGCACCCGGCCCAATGGCAAGCCGACCAGAGTCAACAGCAGAATCGAGATCGGCACCGCCAGGCGGGCCTGGAATTCGGCCGCGGCCGCCGGTTGCGCATTTCCCAGCAACGCGGCGGTCGGTTTGGTCTTGACATCCTCAACCGCGGATTTGTCCTGGTCAGGCAACACCCGCATACCATGTTCCTCAAAACGCACGATACGATAGTCGGCTGTGCCCGGAAGGCCCTCGTAGCGCCACCCATCCTGCAGCACCAGCAATTGCGCTCCAGTGGCCGGTTCGCTGCGCTGCAGGGCGCGCTCAGCGGTGGCGACGCTCTGAGTCAATTCACCCTCGCGATTGACATGTTGCACGCGGATGAAAACATCCTCCAGCGAGCCGTCCTCCGCGGAACGCTGCTTGGCATAGAACACTGCGTTGCCGTTGAGCAGGGTGCGGAACTGGCCGGGCGCCAGGGTTTGCAGGGCAAGCGCCATGGTCTCGTCGGTGAGGCCGTCCATCACCCGCTTGGCATGCGGGGCGGCAAACAGTGACAAACCGCTGGCCAGCAGCGCCACAATCACTGCCAATACGAGGAATGGCCGGTACAGCTGGAGCAACCCGGCACCGCCGGCAAGCATGACGACCAGTTCGTTGTCCCGGCTGAGCCGCCCCAGCGTGAGCAGTACTGCCAGCAGCACGGATATCGGCAACACGATGCCGGCGTTTTCGATGGCACTGTACATTGCCAGCAGCAACACCGTATTCACCGGCAGATTGCCGGCGGCGGCTTCGGCGATGAAGCGGGAAAAACCCAATCCCAGGGTCAGGAACAGCAACACTGCCGCAACCACCAGCCACACGCGCGCAACTTCGAAAAACAGATAGCGTCCTATCACACCAGGCATGGCATTCACGGCTCTGATAGCCACTGGAATTGTTTAGTTACCCGCACGCTGCCCGACTCCTGGATGTATATTTTGAAAAAAAGTGTAAAATGGCCATCTTGATTTTGCTCGCCGGCCGCTATCGAAGCCGGCAAATACAATTGTTTACAGGGATCATCCGGTTTCGATGTCCGCATTGAGCCGCAACTGTGTAAGGATCATTTTATGGAATATCTCGTTAAAAGTGGCAGCCCCGAAAAGCAGCGCGTCGGCTGTGTTGTGGTGGGTATCTTCGAACGGCGCAAGCCTTCGATGCAAGCGCAGGCACTGGACCAGGCCAGTGGCGGCTTGATTGCCAGCATCATGCGCCGCGGCGACATGGATGGTAAACCGGGCCAGACCGCGACCCTGCATGGTCTCGATAAAATGTTTTGCGATCGCATCCTGCTGGTCGGTTGCGGCAAGGAGCGCGATTTCGACACCCGCGCCTACATCCGAGCCTGTCGCACGGCGGCCGAAGCGCTGGACAACATGGGCGGTGTCGATGCCGCATGCTATCTGACCGAACTCAATGTGCGAGGCCGCGATGATTTCGGCTGGCAGGTGAAACAGGCCGTGCTGGCCTTCGAAGACGTATTTTATCGCTTCGAAGACTGCCGTGGCAGCGATTATGAAAAGCACAGCCGCAAACTGTCGCGGGTGGTCTTCCAGGTGCCCAGGCGCTCCGACCTGCCAGCGGCTGAAGCCGGCGTCAGCGAAGGCTCGGCCGCGGCCAATGGCATCGCCCTGGCGAAGAATCTGGCCAACATGCCGGGCAACATCTGCACGCCGACGTGGCTGGCCGAGCAGGCCACGGCCCTGGCCGAGCGCTATCCAGACATCGAGACCGAAATCATGGACGAAGAGCGCATGGCCGAGCTCGGCATGGGCGCGCTGCTGGCAGTCGCGCGCGGCTCGCGCCAGCCAGCCAGGCTCATCACCATGGAATACAACAACGGCGCCAACAACGCCAAGCCCACGGTGCTGGTCGGCAAAGGCGTCACCTTCGATGCCGGCGGCATCAGCCTGAAGCCCGCCGCGGCCATGGATGAAATGAAATACGACATGGGCGGCGCCGCCAGCGTGTTCGGTGCCATGCAGGCGGCGGCTGAGCTGGAACTGCCCATCAACCTGGTCGGCATCGTGCCGGCCACCGAAAACCTGCCCGACGGCAATGCCGTGAAACCCGGCGACATCGTCACCAGCCTGTCGGGCCAGACCGTCGAGATCCTGAATACCGACGCCGAGGGCCGGCTGATCCTGTGCGACGCGCTCAGCTATGTCGAGCAGAATTACCGGCCGGATGCGGTCATCGACATGGCGACGCTGACCGGCGCCTGCGTGGTGGCGCTCGGTGAGCATGCCGCGGGGTTGTTCAGCAACAACAACCCGCTCAAGCGCGCATTGCGCGATGCCGGCAACACGGTCTACGACCGCGCCTGGCCCATGCCCCTGTGGGAAGAGTATCAGGATGACTTGAAGAGCAATTTCGCCGACTTCGCCAATGTCGGCGGGCGCAAGGGCGGCGCCATCACCGCGGCCAGCTTCCTGCACCGCTTCACCCGCAAGCTGCGCTGGGCACATCTCGACATTGCCGGCGTGGCCTGGAAAAGCGGTGCCGACAAGGGCGCCACCGGCCGCCCGGTCGGGCTGCTGGTGCAGTACCTGATCGAGCGTGCGCGCGCGGCGGCGTGACCGA
>DATGUT010000344.1:0-5746 GCA_035301185.1 Salinisphaeraceae bacterium | reverse complement strand
AGCGGCGAGGCCTGGCCATGCTCGCGCGCCAACATGCCGTCGATGGCATTAAGCGCCATGCGCACCAGCAACCACAGCGGCAGCAGCAGCCACAGCATGCGCTGGCTCGGCGCCCACAGGCCCACGACCACGCCCACCGGCAGTGACAGCACCATGGCTGCCACCGTGACCTGATTGGCACGCACACCGACACCGGCCAGCCGCCGCACCAATGGGCGCAGCAAAGCCTGAAAATGCGGTTTTACGCCATATACGCTCGCCATGGCCGCCATCACCACAGGCACTGCCAGGCGCGGGCTGATTCGGCGGCACCAGCTGCGCTGCGCCTACTGCCAAGCGTTTCGGACCAGGCCAGCCCGCGACCGGTCGCGGGCTGGCGCCGAGGCTCAGGCTGCGACATCGACCGGGCGGAATTCGCCTTCCGTCTGCGTCGCCAGGCTCACGAAATAAACCGCGGCCCAGGAGATGATGAAGCCGGGCAGGATTTCATAGACCCCACCGAGGCCGAAGAAGTCCTCGTTCCAGCCCAGCGCGATCCAGGCGATGACCGTCACCGCGCCGGCCACCAGGCCGGCCACGGCACCGGCGCCGGACATGCGCTTCCACATCAGCGACAGCACGATCATGGGTCCGAACGCAGCTCCGAAGCCAGCCCAGGCATGGCTGACCAGCTCCAGCACCTGGGAAGTGGGATCACGTGCAATGAACGCGGCCACCAGGCCGACGGCGACGACGCTGATGCGGCCCACGCGCACGCACTGCTTCTCGGTCGCATTCTTGTTCAGAAACAGGTGGTACATGTCCTCGGTCAGCGACGACGATGAGACCAGCAGCTGGCTGGAAATGGTGCTCATGATCGCGGCCAGCAAGGCGGCATACAAAAAGCCGGTGACGAACGGATTGAACAGCAAATTGGCCAGGATGATGAAAATGGTTTCCGGATCCTGCACATCAAGCCCGTTGCGGATGGCATAGGCGCGGCCGAACACGCCCACGCCGATGGCGCCGGCAAGCGACACGAACATCCACGACATGCCGATGTTGCGCGCCGTGGGCACATCCTTGATCGAGCGAATCGCCATGAAGCGCACGATGATGTGCGGCTGGCCAAAATAGCCCAGGCCCCAGGCGACCGCTGACAGCCAGGCGACCACAGTCAGGCCGTGGGTCCAGGTCAGGAAGCCCTCCGGCTCGCTGATCTGAGACAGCGTCTCCGAGGCCTGGGCAAAGCCGCCGCCGCCCTCACCGAACAGCACCACCAGGGGCATGATGACCAGGGCCAGCATCATGATGCAGCCCTGCACGAAGTCGGTCAGGCTGACGGCGAGAAAACCGCCCACCGAGGTGTAGATCAGCACGATGATGAGCGACAACCAGACCCCGGTCTGGTACTCACTCAACCCGATGTCGAACAGGTCGCCGAAGGCCATCTCGAACAGCTTGCCGCCACCGACGAGGCCCGAGGCCGTGTACACGGCGAAGAACACCACCACGATGATGGCCGAAACCGTGCGCAACGCCAGGGCGCGGCTGGGGAATCGGTTGGACAGAAAGGCCGGGATGGTCAGCGCGTTGTCATAGCGCTCGGTCTGTTCGCGCAGCCGCGGCGCCACGATGATCCAGTTGATCAGCGCGCCACACCACAAGCCGATGCCAATCCAGGATTCGTGCAGCCCGGAAATGAACAGCGCACCGGGCAAACCCAGCAGCAGCCAGCCGCTCATGTCCGAGGCGCCGGCGGACAGCGCCGTCACGGCCGGCCCGAGTTCCCTGCCGCCGAGCAGGTACTCCTCGGAAGAAGAAGTTGATTTGCGCCATGCATAAAAGCCGATGGCCAGCATCAGCAGGAAATAGACGCCCAAACTAAACCAAACACCAAAAGCCATGGGATTGTCCCCTTGATTGTTGTTTACATAAAGCCATCCGCATCAAACATTCCGGATCATCTCCTTGCCCTGGCGCTTTGCCGCAGCCTTTATCAACAAGGTTGCGACACTCGCCATCGCTGAAACAGAATACAGCGACGTTGCACCGTTGACAAAATTTAGGTAAGGGCCGCTTGGCAGCAACCGCCACGAGGCCTCGCTCGGCGATCCGCCCGGCACCTGAAAACGAGCTGATCACGCAGGTTCGCGCGGCCTTTTGGCGTGCTAGACTCGCCTTTTCCGACTCGTCGCACTCCAACGCCTGCTTGCACATGCACGATTCCACCCAGCAGCACACAGCAGCCGAGCCGCGCCGACTGCTGGGCATGGCCTGGGCGCATTTCCTCAACGACGGCGCGGCCAATTACCTGCCCGGCATCCTGCCAGCGCTGCTGCTGTCGATGAATCTGTCGGTGGCCTATGCCGGCGTGCTCATGACCTCGCTGCTGATCGGCCAGGCCATGCAGCCGCTGGTCGGCCTGGTCGCGGACAAGATCGGCGGACGCGTGTTTGTCATCGCCGGCCTGTTCGGCACCGCCCTGGGCGGCGCTCTGGTGGGCTTCATGCCCAACCTGTGGACTCTGTTCGTGGTGCTGATCGCAATCGGCCTGTGCAACTCGCTGTTTCACCCGCAGGCCATTACCGGCGTGCGCTCGATTGCCGGCGCCCGCCCCGGCATGGCCATGTCCGTATTCCTGGTCGGCGGGGAAATCGGGCGTGGCCTGTGGCCGCTGCTCGCCAGCGGCCTGGTCATGCTCTGGGGCCTGCATGCGATCTGGGTATTGTCCATCCCGGCTGCGCTGACCCTGCTGCCGCTGTGGCACTGGACGCCAAGCCTCGCCCCGCGCCAGCGCGATTCCGCACCGCTGCGCTGGCGTGCGCACGCGGGACCGCTGGGTGTGCTGGTGTCGCTGTGCAGCCTGCGTTCGCTCATGCTCTACAGCGTCATCACTTTCATGCCCTTGCTGTGGCAGCAGCAGGGCGGCGCCCTGACCGGCGGTGCTGGCTTCATCACCGTGCTCATGCTGGTCGGCATCGTCGGCAATCTCGGCGGCGGCCGGCTGGGCGACATCGTCGGTCGCCGCCCGATCGTGATCGGCGCCATGACAGCCAGCGTGCTGCTGCTGTTCGGCTTCATCCTCAGCAGCGGACTGCTGACATGGCTGTTGCTGGCGCTGCTCGGCATCACCCTGTTCGCGACCCTGCCGCTGACCGTGCTCATCGCCCAGGACATCCTGCCGGAAAACCGCTCGCTCGGCTCCGGCCTGGTCATGGGTTTCGCCAACGCCATCGGTGCTGTGTGCGTGGCCGGGCTGGGGCCGGTGGCCAGCATCTGGGGCGCGGAAATGGCCTTGTGGATCGCCCTGTTCTGCGGCCTGGCGACCATTCCGCTGGCCATCGCCCTGCCGCGCCAAGGCTAGCCGGAAAGCGTGCTTTCACGACGGCTTAAAGCATTGACTCGACAGAAACCGACGGCGTCGCTACGCTAGCGACAACGGCCCGGCAGAGGAGGCGAGCGCCCATGATATTCGAAGCACCGGCACAAACCCGCACCACGGCCTACCAGGCCGTGCTTGACCATTATCGCTGCCTGGAGGCAGACCAGCTGCAGCGCCTGCTCGCGGCCGCGCGTCTGCCGGATGCACAAAGCACCGCCATCGTCGAGCGCGCCGCTGGCCTGGTGCAGGCCGTGCGCAAGCAGCAGGCACACGGCAGCGGCATCGATGCCTTCATGCATCAATACGAGCTCTCCAGTCAGGAAGGCGTGGTGCTCATGTGCCTGGCCGAAGCCCTGCTGCGCATCCCCGACAGCGAAACCGTCGACAAGCTGATCGAGGACAAGATCGGCAGCTCCGACTGGGAACGCCATCTCGGCGCGAGCGAATCCACGTTCGTGAACGCCTCCACCTGGGCGCTCATGCTCACCGGGCGCATCCTGCGCTACGAGGACCAGCCGCAGCGCAACTTCCGCACCGTCATGCATGGCCTGGTGCGGCGCAGTGGCGAGCCCATGATCCGCCAGGCCGTGCGCCAGGCGATGCGCGTCATGGGCCGGCAATTCGTGCTCGGGCGCACGATCAAGGAAGCGGTGAAAAACGCCCGCAGCTACGAAAAGCGCGGCTACACCTACTCCTACGACATGCTCGGCGAAGCCGCGCGCACCGATGCGGATGCGCTGCGCTATTTCGACGATTACAAAAACGCCATCGAGGCTTGCGGCCAGGCCAGCAAGGACCGCGGGCCGATCGCCTCGCCAGGAGTTTCGGTCAAGCTGTCGGCGCTGCACGCGCGCTACGAGCTGGCCCAGCGCGAGCGCGTGCTCAATGAGTTGTTGCCGCGCATGCAGGAACTCACGTACCTGGCCGCCGACTACGACATCAACCTGACCATCGACGCCGAGGAGGCGGCGCGCCTGGACTTGTCGCTGGAAATCTTCGATCGTCTGTCGGCCGATCCGAAACTGGCGCACTGGCAGGGCCTGGGCCTGGCCGTGCAGGCCTATCAGAAGCGTGCCTTCGACGTGATCGACTGGCTGGCGACGATTGCCGCGCGCGACCAGCGCCGCATCATGACACGGCTGGTCAAGGGCGCCTACTGGGACACCGAGATCAAACTCGCCCAGCAGGAAGGGCTGGATGGCTACCCGGTGTTCACGCGCAAGGTCAACACCGACGTGTCGTTCCTCGCCTGCGCCAAGAAGCTGCTCGCCGACCGCGAGCATTTCTACGCCCAGCTGGCCACGCACAACGCCCACTCGCTGGCCTGGGTGCGCGCCGTGGCCGAGCATGACGACTTCGAGTTCCAGCGCCTGCACGGCATGGGCGAAGTGCTCTATGAACAGGCCCTGGAAGGCGACGACACTATCGCCCCGGCCTGTCGCATTTACGCGCCGGTGGGCGCGCACGAAGACCTGCTCGCCTACCTGGTAAGACGCCTGCTGGAGAACGGCGCCAACAGCTCGTTCGTCAACCGCATCGTCGATGAAAAGGAGCCCATCGAAAACATCGTCGCCGACCCGCTTGCCGCCGCCGAGGCCAACCATCCGGTCTGGCACCCGCGCATCCCGCTGCCGGCCGATTTATACGGCGCGCGCCGGCCCAATTCGCTCGGTGTGGATTTGAGCGACGTGCAGCAACTCGACCAGCTCGCCGCCGGCATGCAGCAGGCCGACGAACAGACCTGGCGTGCCGCGCCGCTGATCAACGGTGCGCTGCAGGAACGCGACTTCGAGCCGGTCAAATCGCCGGCCAACAACGACCTTACCGTCGGTGAAGTGGCCTGGAGCACGGCCGACGATGTACAGGCGGCGCTGGCCGCCGCCAGCGCCGCCGCAGAAGGCTGGAGCGCGACCCCGGCCGCCGAGCGCGCCGCCTGCCTGCGTCGTTATGCCGATCTGCTCGAGCAGAACATGGCGATGCTGGTCGCCATGTGCGCGCGCGAAGCCGGCAAGCATATTCCGGACAGCGTCGCCGAAGTGCGCGAAGCGGTCGATTTCTGCCGCTATTACGCCATGCAGGTCGAAGACGAGTTCGGTGCACCCATCGTCCTGCCCGGGCCCACCGGCGAGCGCAACACGCTCAGCCTGCATGGGCGCGGCGTATTCGTGTGCATCAGCCCGTGGAACTTCCCGCTGGCGATCTTCACCGGCCAGATTGCCGCGGCGCTCGGCGCCGGCAACAGCGTCATTGCCAAGCCTGCCGAACAGACGCCGCTGATCGGGCACTACGCCGTCACCCTGATGCACGAGGCCGGCATTCCCGTCGAGGTGCTGCACTGCCTGCCCGGCGACGGCCCCAACGTCGGCGCACCGCTGGTGGCCG
>DATGUT010000343.1:0-3375 GCA_035301185.1 Salinisphaeraceae bacterium | reverse complement strand
ATCCTGGCTGATCACCAGCACCGCCGCACCGGCCCGCGCCAGGTCGATCAGCGCCTGGCGAATGCGACTGGCGGCACCGGCATCAACACCCCAGGTGGGCTGGTTCACGACCAGCACCCGCGGCTTGCGATCCAGCTCGCGGCCGATGATGAATTTCTGCAGATTGCCGCCGGATAGGGCCGAGGCCTCCGGATCGGCGCCGGCCTTGCGCACGTCCATTGCCTTGCAAATGCGCTGCGCCGTCGCGCGTACGGCTGTGCGCTGCAACACCTTGAGCGGCCCCAGCCGCCGCAGGCTGCGGGCATCGGATTTGTGTCTGGTCAGGATCACGTTCTCCGACAGCGGCAGGAAACCCACCGCCGCGTGGCCGTTGCGCTCTTCCGGTACAAAGGCGGCATCCAGCAGGCGCCGCCGCGAGATGCCCAGGCGCCCCGCATCCTGCCCGCAGATGCGCACGGCGGCGCGCTGCGCGGCCAGCACCTCACCCGACAGGCAGTCGAACAATTCGCTCTGGCCGTTGCCGGCCACTCCGGCAATGGCCATGATCTCGCCGGCATGGACCTGCAGGTTGATGTTTTTCAGGTGGGTGGCAAACGGTGTGCGTGCCGGCAGGTCGAGCGCCCGCGCTTCCAGCAGCACTTCGCGGCCCGGCTGCAGGCCGGTGTCCGATAACGCCTGCACGGCCGAGCCGACCATCATTTGCGCCAGCGAAGCCGAGGTCTCCTGACGCGGGTCGCACACCCCCGAGACCCGGCCGCCGCGCAGCACCGTCGCCCGATCGCAAATGCGGCGCACTTCCTCCAGCCGATGGCTGATGTAGAGCACTGCGCGGCCTTCCGCCTTGAGCTGGGCCAGCAGTTCGAACAAGTGCTCCGCCTCCTGCGGCGTCAACACCGAAGTCGGCTCATCCAGGATGATGAGCTCCGGTTTTTGCAGCAGTGTGCGCACGATCTCGATGCGCTGGCGCTCGCCTACCGACAAATCGGCCACATGCGCGCGTGGATCGAGTGGCAGGCCGTAGGATTGGGACAGGGCCGCGGTTTCGTCGGCCACGCGCTCGAGCGGCATGTCGGTAGCAAATGACAGTGCGATGTTTTCCGCCACCGTCAAGGCTTCAAACAGGGAGAAATGCTGGAACACCATGCCGATGCCCGCGCGCCGTGCTGCATTGGGGCTGGGCAGGACGATGGGCTCGCCGCGCCAGTAAATCGTGCCTTCTGCCGGCTCCAGCACGCCGAACAGCATCTTCACCAAGGTGGATTTGCCGGCGCCATTCTCGCCGAGCAGGGCGTGGATTTCGCCGCCGGCAATGGCGAGATCAATGCGATCGCAGGCCTTGAATCTGTCGAAATACTTGCTCAGGCCGCGCACATCAAGCAGCGGCCTAGCGGCAACATTCGGCGCCATTACATCCCCTCCGCTTGTTGTGCATGGCCGCGCCGGCGCTGGTTGCTGGCGTCAGCGCCAATCCAGCTTATTGAGCGCCAAGCTACAGTATGTCGCAGCGCTTCTCAAGCGAGCATGCAGCCATTGGCATGGCGGCGATGCCGCCAATGCAAACGTGGCACGATGACCGCGGCGCTGATCCTGCAGGCCTGGCTCAGCCGCCGATGTAGGACATCTCGATTTTCTGCTTCTGCCGGGCGCGCCGGGTGGCTTCGCTGCGCAGCTCGGAATAGCGGTCGCGGCGCTTCTGCCAGATGCCGGTCAGGCGGTTTATGATTTCGTCGTCACTGGCGCCGCTGCGCAGCATGCTCTTCAGCTCGAAACCGCGGCTGGCGAACAGGCAGGTGTAGAGCGAGCCTTCGGCCGACAGGCGGGCGCGCGAACAGGCGCCGCAAAATGGTTGGGTCACCGAGGCGATGACGCCGATTTCGCCGCCGCCATCGCGATAGCGCCAGCGCTTGGCGACTTCGCTGAGATAATTGGGCGCGATCGGATCGAGCGGCCAGCGCGCATCGATGCGCTCGAGGATTTCCTTGGCCGTGACCACGTCATCCAGGCGCCAGCCGTTGGAATTGCCGACGTCCATGAATTCGATGAAGCGCAGAATGCGGCCGCTGCCGCGGAAATGCCCGGCCATTTCCTCAATGCTGTGGTCGTTGGCGCCGCGCTTGACCACCATGTTGACCTTGACCGGATCAAGCCCCGCCGCGGCGGCGTTTTCGATGCCCTGCAGCACCTTCTCGACCGGAAAATTGACATCGTTGATGGCCTTGAAGGTTGCGTTGTCGAGCGAATCCAGACTGACCGTGATGCGCTTCAAGCCCGCATCAACCAACTTGCGTGACTTGTCCGGCGTCAACAACGAACCGTTGGTGGTCAGGCTGATGTCCTCGATGCCGGGCACGCCGGCCAGTTGTTCGATCAGACGTTCGAGATCCTGGCGCACCAGTGGTTCACCGCCGGTGAGGCGGATCTTTTTCACCCCCAGTTTCGCAAACAGGCCGGCGAGGCGCGTGATTTCCTCGAACGTCAGCAGGCTGGCACGTGGCATGAACGCGTGGTCCTTGCCGAACAGTTCCTTCGGCATGCAATAGGTGCAGCGAAAGTTGCAGCGATCGGTGACCGAGATGCGCAGATCGCGCAGTGAACGGCCGAGTGCGTCTTGTGTATCCATGGGTGTCATTCTACTATCTTTGTCTTGTCCGTTGTTGCGGTCGAATGCCTATTGCACCATGATCAGCACGCGCGTAACTTGTCCTGGATCAGGACAAATCAGGCAGTGGCATGACACAGAAGAAGCTCAAGAACGAAAAGGAGCTGGTCAGGAAGGCAGTGGAACTTGGCGTCGCCTACGGCGAAGAGCGCGGCGTGGTCGAGTTCGAGCCGACCGATTCCCAGGCCGACAAGCTGATGTACATTTACCGCCTGCTGGTGCACGACAACGTCATTCAGCCGTTGCCGGAGGATCAGGTCTCGCAAAAGACCGTGCAGCACAAGCTGGCGATCTGGGCTTCGAAGCAAAGGCCGGTCAACCCTGAATAAGATACAAGACATGCGCCTGACCATTAGGGCGTGTTCACAATCAGCACGACGGCGCGCCGGCGGCCATTTTTTTCGCAAGACAAGGCGCAGTGAGCGTACGTTAGCCCATCTTTGACACCGCAAAGCCGATTTCCCGATTTTACCCGCCGTAACCTATTGTTTGTTCTTGTTTGAGGGTCGAAATTCCGGATGTAGTGCCATTATTATTTCTATAACGTATTGACACGCCCGGTTATTGCGCTACGGTCAGCGCATGTTTATCCGACGCACGGCTACAGGCAAAGGGCCCAACGGCGAGCGCTACTACACGTATCGACTGGTCGAGTCCCAACGCATCGAGGGCAAGGTACGCCAGCGCACGCTGTTGAACCTGGGCGCGCACTTCAC
>DATGUT010000342.1:0-3826 GCA_035301185.1 Salinisphaeraceae bacterium | reverse complement strand
AAACCGGCGCGGCGACCAGAGCGCCAGCCAGCATGACAAGTGCCAGCCCCAGAGAAAATCGTTTCGTCAAACGCATGCTAGGTTTCCTTTGATTTGTACAAACGACCCTGTTTACCATGTGCCGCCGTGCAGGGCAATGATTAGCCGCACCGGCGGCAAGAGCCAGCATGCCCGCGATCATGCGTTACTCATCACCCGTCGCCACCGGTCGTTGTGGATCATTGCTCCAGGCGCTCCAGGAGCCTGGATACAGCCGTGGCAGCGGCCGCTCGAGTTGGGCGTAACCGAGGATGAGCTGGCAGGCGCTGATGCCGGAGCCGCAGTAGGCGATGACGTTCTCTGCCGCCGGCAGCTGTTGTTGCAATTGCGCTGCCGGCAGGAAGGTGTGGTCTTTTTGCAGCAGCGACGAGCCCGGCACGTTGCGGGCGCCGGGGATATGACCTGCCTTGGGATCCAGCGGCTCGGCCTCGCCGCGATAGCGCTCGGCGGCGCGCGCATCCAGGAGCAGGGCTTCGCCGGCGGCGACATCCTCGGCGCTGGCGATCAGCATGTCGTCGAAATGCGGCTGCCAATCGCTGGCTTTGGCCAGCGGCGTATCGGTCTGGATGGGTTGGCCTGCAGCCAACCACGCCTGCCAGCCGCCATCGAGCACTTGCACGGCCGGGTGCCCGGCCCAGCGCAGCAGCCACCAGGCCCGCGCCGCCGCGAGACGGCCGCCGTTGTCGTCATAGACAACGACCCTGTCGTCCGCAGTAATGCCCCATTCGCGCAGGCGGGTGGCAAATGCTTCTTTCGCAGGCAGGGGATGGCGCCCATGCCGCGCGCTGGCTGGTGCCGACAAATCACGATCCATGTCGGTATGGAAGGCGCCCGGGATATGGCCTTCGTGCCACAGCGCCTGGCCGGCGTCGGCATCGTTCAGGCGCGCGCGGGCATCGAGGATGATCAGTGGCTGCTGCTGTGCCTGCCGGGTGGCAAGCTCCGCAACTGATATTAGTGCTGGATACATGATGGTTCTCGTCATGCAGGAGGTTGCTGGCATGGTAGCACCTCTTCCGGGCAAGGCCGGCATGATCACTTTCACTGCTGGCTGGATGGCCGAGCTTGTCGACGATCGGCTTCAGGATGGGAGCGCCCAGGCTGAGGCCCATGAACGCAATGACACAGGCAAAAGCCACGGCAAATCCGGCTTTGGATTGGCGCCATGGGACTCGGGGGAGTTTACTTCACTCAGGCCACAGGAGTGAGGCCGCGCCGAGTTTGAAAAGTGATGCGGGGACGCCCGTCCAGGCGCTCGATGGCATTCGCGTACGACCGGTGGTGTCGGCAGCGGGACAATGGCAGGCAGATCGGAGCCTGAATGATCGGCCCGTTGGCGGCGAAGACGCGCCAAACATGATCTTGCACATGCGCGAGGACGCCACCCGCAGCGCGACCCGGTTTTGCGGGCTGCCGCGGCAAGCGTGCTCGGGCGACGGGCAAGCGGTTCAGCTGAAGCAGATGGCGCTTGACTGCACAGGTTGCAGCATTCAATCCAGCATTCATTGCACATGGCATGTAATGAAGGTGTAAATAGCTTTTTGCTGTCTCCAATGCCGGGATTTTAGCCGACAGCGCCAAAAATCGTTATCATGCACAGTCTTGCTTGATCTTTACCCAGAGGCAGCCTGTGAAACTCGAAACCATCGCCATCCACGGCGGTTACAGCCCGGAGCCCACCACCAAATCCGTAGCCGTGCCGATCTACCAGACCACGTCCTATGCCTTCGACGACACCCAGCACGGGGCCGATCTGTTCGACCTCAAGGTCGAGGGCAACATCTACACGCGCATCATGAATCCGACCAATGCGGTGCTGGAACAGCGCGTCGCCGCCATGGAGGGCGGTGTCGGCGGGTTGGCCGTGGCTTCGGGCATGGCGGCCATCGAGTATGCGCTGGAGACCATTACCGAAGTGGGCGACAACATCGTCACCACCAACAAGCTGTACGGCGGCACTTACAATTTCTTCGCTCACAGCCTGCCGCGGCGCGGCATCGAAGTGCGCTTCGTCGATCAGGATGACTTCGACGGCATGGCGGCACAGATCGATGCCAGGACCAAGGCCGTGTTCTGCGAATCGGTTGGCAATCCGGCGGGCAATATCGTCGACGTCGAACGAGTCGCTGAAATCGCCCATGCCGGCGGCGTACCGCTAATCGTCGACAACACGGTGCCATCGCCTTATTTGTGGCGCCCGATCGAGCACGGCGCTGACATCGTCGTGCACGCGCTGACCAAGTTCATGGGCGGCCATGGCAACAGCATCGCCGGCATCATCGTCGATTCCGGCAATTTCCCCTGGGCCGAGCACAAGGACCGCTTCGCCATGCTCAGCGAACCGGATCCGTCTTACCATGGCGTGATCTACACCGAGGCGCTGGGCCCGGCGGCCTACATCGGCCGGGCCCGGGTTGCGCCACTGCGCAACACCGGCGCCGCGCTCAGCCCATTCAATGCCTTCCTGATCCTGCAAGGGGTGGAAACCCTGCCCATGCGCATGGATCGCCACTGCGACAATTCTCAAAAGGTGGCCGAGTATCTGCATGAGCATCCGCAGGTCAACTGGGTCAATTATGCTGGCCTGCCGGATAGTCCGGATCATGAGCTGGCACAGAAATACATGGGCGGCCGTGCTTCCGGCATCCTCAGCTTCGGCATCCAGGGCGGCGTCGAGGCTGGGGCGAAGTTCATCGACGCGCTGCAACTGATCGTGCGACTGGTCAACATCGGCGACGCGCGCACGCTGGCCTGTCATCCGGCCACCACCACCCATCGTCAGCTCAACGACGAGGAACTGGCAACAGCCGGCGTCAGCCGCGATATGGTGCGCCTGTCCATTGGCATCGAGCATCCCGACGACATCATCGCTGATATAGAGCAGGCATTGGCCGCCGCAAAATAGCTGCCCGGATGATTGGCGCGGCGTGGCTTCACATGCCCCGGCAGTCAAACCGACGCGAACCTGGCAACCCGCCGGCAATTGGCCGGCCCACATACACTTATGAATCATTCGAACACCCGGACGCCGGCGCCGCTGCCCGCCGGCATTACCCGCGAGGTACTGGAACAGGATGGGCTGCGCGCCATCATGCGCCAAAGCCAGCCCGAAGTGGCGCTGACCGACGACACGACCATGCGCGCTTCGATTGCCGCCACGCTCGCCGCACGCCCGAGCGAGCCCCAGGCCGGGAACGGCGTTTGGCTGTTCGGCTACGGTTCGCTGCTGTGGAATCCTTGCGTGCCGGTTGCGCAATGGGAAATCGGGCGCATCCACGGCTATCATCGCGATTTCCGCATCCGCCTGGATCATGGCCGCGGTTCGCCCGATGCACCCGGGCTCATGCTCGGTCTCGCCCCGGGCGGCTCCTGCGTCGGCATGGGCATGCTGCAGCGCGAGGTGACCCAATATCAAGCCGAGCATGGAGTCATTTCGCCGGCCGGCGGAAGCCGCTGACTGCGATCCCGGCCAATTCGGCAAGCGGTTTTATTCTGTGTCGCGGAAAAATTCAGAATCAGGGCGCGTTCTGTAAAAACGCCAACTATCTATCCAATAATCAGTCGGATCTTCAGCCGCGAGCGCCTTTTGTATGCCGAATCGGCATTCATGTTGCGAAAAAGTGGCGACAAGCCTGGCCAGGCCGAGGGCATGCAGCGACAGTTACCACCTCCGGCTGTGGAGCGACGCAAACCGCTGCCGACTGTGCGAACACGCCACGCGACGAGATGATTGTCTGCATGCCGCCGATCGGCGAGTGGAGACCAAGACTCGTTCGCGGCGTTGATG
>DATGUT010000341.1:0-4435 GCA_035301185.1 Salinisphaeraceae bacterium | reverse complement strand
GGCGCGAGGAGTGAAGTTTGGTCATTCCAAATGAACGACGAGCAACGCCGCATGAGTGCATTTTAGGCAGCAACCCTCTGGGGCGAGGCCATTTTGGCGCAATACGGCATTACCGCTTGCTTATGCAGCGCTGCTACAAGGTGCTCACCGCGCCTTGTCTTGCAGCAAAATGGCCGCTGCTGTGCGGATCGGGAAATGCGAAAAAGGCTCTTCTAGCGCTCTCGGCGCCAGCTCGCCTCATGTCCTGCGCGTAGCTTCGGAAGCTTGGCACGCGCTGGTGCCGTCAATGTGACCTTGGCCAGATCGGCCTGCCCGGACTATTGGGCATTGTCCGGAACCCGTCTGTGCTGGTGGTGCTCAGTCCGGGCGACGCTGTTCTTCGTGGATAACGGGTTTGCCGGCTTCCCGGTGTTGGGTAACGTGTTTCTGGTCTTATGGCCGGCAACAATCTCCGCACACGAGGAAGCCGGCATGACCGTATGGGGCGAGCACCTGTCCGCATGCACGCCGCGCCACTGCTCTTCGTCATATCCTGGCGGAACAGGTGGTCGAGCTGGCATTCAAGGGGAGCCGTGGGCGGCACGCTGCGGCGGCTGTGCTCAATCCTCGGCGCAGCCTGTTAAAATGTCCAGTTTGATTGTCAGAACAGGAATACGGTTATGGCAGGGCACAGCAAATGGGCCAACATTCAGCATCGCAAGAACGCGCAGGACAAGAAGCGCGGCAAGATCTTCACCCGCCTGATCCGCGAGCTGACTGTTGCGGCGCGCCTCGGCGGCGGCGATCCGGATGTCAATCCGCGCCTGCGCCTGGCCGTGGACAAGGCGCTGGCAGCGAACATGCCGAAAGACAACATCGAGCGTGCCATCAAGCGCGGTACCGGTGACGGCGAAGCCGACAGCTATGAGGAAATCCGCTACGAAGGCTATGGCCCGGGCGGCGTGGCCATCATGATCGATTGCATGACCGACAACAAGAATCGCACGGTATCGGAAGTGCGCTATGCGTTTTCCCGCAATGGCGGCAATCTCGGTGCGGATGGGTCGGTGTCTTATCTGTTCGAACGCAAGGGCATTCTCAATTACGGGCCGGACACCGACGATGAAGCCGTGCTGGAACACGCGCTCGAAGCCGGCGCCGAGGATGTCATCGAATACGACGACGGCTCGTTCGACGTATTCACCGCACCGGATGACTATGCGGCCGTGAAACAGGCGGTGACTGACGCCGGCCTGGCACCTTATCAGGCGGATGTCACCATGCACCCATCGACGACGGTGGAGGTGAGTGGCGACACGGCCGAACAATGTCACAAGCTCATCGAGGCGCTGGAAGATCTGGATGACGCACAGAATGTTTATGCCAATGCGCAGTTCGATGAAGCAACACTGGCCGCAGCCGATTAAGCCGCATGAACCTGATTTTGGGCATTGACCCCGGCTCCAGCATCACAGGCTACGCAGTACTCGAAGGCGGCAATGCGCCGCACTTGCGCGATGCCGGCTGCATTCGCCTGCCGCGCGCCGCTTTCGCCGTGCGCCTGGGGCTTATTTTTCAAAATTTAAGCGACATTATTCGCGAACACGAACCGGATGTCATGGCAGTCGAAGATGTTTTCGTCTCCCGCAACGCGGCCAGCGCGCTGAAACTGGGCCAGGCACGCGGCGCGGCGATCTGTGCCGGCGCGGCGGCGTCGCTGCCGGTGAGCGAATACACGCCGACGCAGATCAAGAATGCCATCGTCGGACGGGGGCGGGCAGACAAGAGACAGATGCAACACATGGTCGGCGTCTTGCTCGGTATTAGCAAGCACCTGCAGGCCGACGCTGCGGACGCGGCCGCAGTCGCCTTGTGCCATGCCCACCACAGTCGCACGGCGGCGCGCATGCGCAGTGCCGGCGTGGAGCTGAAAACATGATCGGCCGCCTGCGCGGGCGCCTGCTGGCCAAACAGCCGCCGCAGCTGCTGCTGGACGTGGCTGGAGTGGGCTATGAAATAGAAGCCCCGATGTCCACCATTTATGCGCTCGACTCGAACAGGGACGAGATCACCTTGCACACGCACCTGGTGGTGCGCGATGACGCCTTGTTGCTGTATGGGTTTGCCACGGCCGACGAGCGCCGCCTGTTTCGTGAGTTGATCCGGGTAACCGGTGTCGGGCCGAAGCTGGCATTAACCATTCTCTCAGGCATTAGCGTCACCGATTTCATTGCCACGGTCGACGCCGACGATGCCGACCGGCTGACCGGCCTGCCTGGCATCGGCAAGAAGACTGCGGCGCGTCTACTGGTGGAGATGCGCGGCCGCCTGCAGCCGGATGACTTTACCACCACGGCCAAGACCGGCACGCAGGCAACGCAACAGGAGGGCAGTGCCACGGTCGAAGCGCGGCATGCGCTTGTTGCCCTGGGCTACAAGGCAGCCGAAGCCGAGCGTCTGCTCAAGGGCTTGGACAAGGACCTGGGCAGCGAGGAAATGATTCGTGAGGCGCTGCGGCGCGCCATACGCTAACAGGTATGATGGAGCAGCGAGAACGCATTATTGACGGCCAGCAGCAGGGCGAGGATGCGCGCCTGGATCGCGCTCTGCGCCCGCGCCGGCTGGCCGAATACATCGGCCAGGATGCCATGCGCGAGCAGATGGAGATTTTCATTGCCGCCGCCCGCGCGCGCCGGGAAGCGCTCGACCATGTGCTGATTTTCGGGCCACCCGGGCTTGGCAAGACGACACTCGCGCATGTCATCGCCAATGAGATGGAAGTCGGCTTTCGCCAGACTTCCGGCCCGGTGCTGGAACGGCCGGGAGATTTGGCCGCGCTGCTCACCAATCTCGAACCCAACGACGTGCTGTTCATCGACGAAATCCATCGGCTGTCGTCGATTGTCGAAGAAGTGCTTTATCCCGCACTGGAGGATTTCCAGATCGACATCATGATCGGCGAAGGCCCGGCTGCGCGCTCGATCAAGCTGGACCTGCCGCCCTTCACGCTCGTCGGCGCCACCACACGTGCCGGCGCGCTGACTTCGCCGCTGCGTGATCGCTTTGGCATTGTGCAACGCTTAGAGTTCTATGAACACAATCACTTGAAGACCATTGTTAAACGATCTTCTGAGGTCATGTCAGTGCCGATTGATGACACCGGTGCCGGGGAAATCGCACGCCGCGCACGGGGCACGCCGCGCATCGCTAATCGTCTGTTAAGGCGAGTGCGCGATTATGCCGAGATCCGAGCCAGCGGTCATGTCGATGCCGAAGTCGCCGCTCAGGCCATGAACATGCTCAAGGTTGACGATAATGGATTTGACGTCATGGATCGCAAGTTGCTGCAGGCACTGATCAACAACTTTGGCGGCGGACCCACCGGCGTGGATAGCCTCGCGGTAGCCATTGGTGAAACCCGCGACACGATCGAAGACGTGATCGAACCCTATTTGATCCAGCAGGGCTTCATGATGCGCACGGCGCGCGGCCGCGTGGCCACGGCGGCCGCCTATCAGCATCTTGGCCTGCCGGGCAGTCTGGCGGCAGAGCGCTCCGATCTGTTCGATGGTGAAGCGCCATGACGCGCGCCAGCCTGCCAGCATGCTACGCGTTCCGGGTCTTTTACGAGGACACGGATGCCGGCGGTGTCGTTTATCACGCCAATTACCTGCGTTATTGTGAGCGCGCGCGCAGCCTGTGGCTGGAATCTCTCGGCCTGACCCACACTCGGCTGGCCAGTGAACTGGGCCTGGGTTTCGTTGTCACCCATGCGGATGTGGAGTTCAAATCGCCCGCGCGCTTGGATGACCGCTTGCAGGTCAGCGTGGCGCCGCTGCGACTGCGTCGTGCCAGCGCATTGTTCGAGCAGATCATTTACTGTGGCGAAAGGGTGCTGGTCGCCGCGCAATTCACCATTGCCTGTGTCAAACTGTCGCGTTTTACGCCCTGTGCGCTGCCTACGGAATTGCGTGCAATCGAGGCACGAATCGAAGCAAAAGGAAGCTGAATGGATATTGCAACCGACATGTCGCTATGGGGGTTGATCGTGCAGGCCAGCACGCTGGTCAAGGCCATCATGTTGCTGTTGCTGCTGGCTTCGATCGGCTCCTGGATTGTCATTTTCAGCAAACGGCGCCTGCTCAAGCTGCTCTACATCGACATGGAATGGTTCGAAGAGCGGTTCTGGTCCGGCGGCAACCTGAAGGACATTTACACCCAGACGGCGCAGGAATTCGAAACCACCAGTGGCATGCCGGCTCTGTTTTGTGCCGGCTACGAAGAGCTGCGACGCCAGCGAAGCCAGGATAATCAGGACGCCGCGGATCTGGTTGGCTCCATTCAACGCGCCATGCGCGTGGTGCTGTCGCGCGAACTCGAACAGATGGAAAGCGGCCTGACCATGCTCGCCACCGTCGGCTCGATCAGCCCTTATGTGGGTTTGTTCGGTACCGTC
>DATGUT010000340.1:0-2960 GCA_035301185.1 Salinisphaeraceae bacterium | reverse complement strand
CTGCTGCGCGCCGATCAGGAGACTCGTTACGAGGGCTTCCAGAAGGCGATCAATTCGGCGCTGCTGTCCCCCAATGAGGCCCGTGCCCTGGAAGGCCTGGCGCCGCTGCCCGGCGGCGACCTGCTGATCGCCAATGGCAATCTGCGCCCCCTCTCGCAACTGAATGAACAGGAATAGCACCATGCAGATCAAACACCTTAATTTGAGCAGCGCCCGGATCAAAGCGACCAACGATGACAGCCGCACATTCTCGGGTTATGCCTCGGTCTTCGGCGGCGAACCCGATGCCTACGGCGACGTTATCGTCGAGGGCGCTTTCACTGAAACACTGAAAGACCGCAAGCGCCCCGTGCAACTCAAGTGGGACCATTTCGGCCCGGTCATCGGCAAGTTCACCGAGATCAAGGAGGATGACACCGGCCTGTATGTAGAGGGCAGCCTGACCCCAGGTCACAGCGTTGCGAATGACGCATATGCATCCTTGAAGCATGGCAGCGTAAGTGGTCTCAGCATCGGCTACATTCCGGTAATCGAGCGCCAGGACGAAGGCATCCGCTATCTGCACGAAATCGACCTGGTCGAGATCAGCGTGGTGGAGACCCCGGCCGCCATCAACGCCCAGGTCGCCAACGTCAAGTCGGCCATCGACGCCGCCGAATCCCTGCGCGACCTTGAACGCCTGCTGCGCTCCCACGGCCTGTCCAAGTCAGCGGCCACCGCCCTGGTCGCCCGTGTGCGCAGCCTGCAGCAGCCGCCGCAATCGGCCGTGGCCGAACTGGCGGCACGCCTGGCGCGCTAAGTTTTGCAAAAACCGGCGCGATGCCGGTGATCCGGGCACAACGGTTTCGCTGGAGGAAGCCGTGGACGCCCCGCTGCCCGGCGCGATGCCGAGCACGAATGCAGGCACGATGCCTGCGCCACATTCCTCCAGCACCCTACACCCCGCACCAGCGGGTTTTTATTGCACGATCATGGAGTTATGACATGAGTGATCTGGACAAGGCCGTGAAGGCCGTTGAAGATCGCCTGCAAGAGGCGGTCAAAACCCACGAGCAGCAAGTCGCCGAACACGGCAAGGCCACCGCTGCCGTCGAGGCCGAAATGAAGACCCTGGCCGAGGACTGGGCGCAAGCCAAGGCCGAGCAGGCCGAGCGCATCAAAGCCCTGGAACAGCGCCTGGCCGATGCCCCGGCGGGCGATTCCGGCCACGCCAAGAGCGTCGGCGAGCAGTTCGTGGAAAGCGAGCAGCTGGCCCAGTTCAAGTCCGGTGCCGTGGGCCGCGCCACGCTGGAAACCAAGAATACCTTGACCAGCACGCAGGGCCGCCGCAGTGGCCACGTTGACACCCAGGGCGCACCGAATCGGCCGCTGTCGCTGCTGGACGTGATCCCGCAGGGCCAGACCGACGGCAACGCCGTGGAGTATTCCCGCGAGGAAGCAGGCAGCAGCAACAACGCCGGCGGCAAGGCCGACGGCAGCGCGCTGGACGAATCCAAGCTGGATCTTGCCCAGGTAACGGACCCGATTCGCAACGTCGGCACCTACCTGCGCGTGTCTAAGGGCATCATCGAAGACAACGCCGCGCTGGCATCGTTCATCGACCACCGGTTGATGCAGATGGCCGATGCCGCCCTGGAGAGGGGCATCATCACCGGCACCGGCAATAGCGGCACGCTGGGCGGGTTTGCCGCCACCAAGCGCACGGTTGCATTCACCGGTGAGACGGGCGAGGCGATGCAGGAAACCATTAACCGCATGAAGTACGCGGTCTACGGCGCCGAGTATGTGCCGGATTTCGTGATCGTGTCCCCCGGCGATTGGGGCGCACTGGAGCGTGGCGACCTGGCCGGCATGACCGGTGCCCTGAATTACCTGGGCCAGGGCCTGGTCCCACACCTTTGGGGCGTTCCTGTGGTTGCCAGCCCGCATGTGGCCGACGACACCGGCATCGTGGGTTCCAGCACCGGCTGCATGCTGCTTAATCGCAGCGGTATTGCCGTGCAGGCCTACGAGCAGGACGCGGCCAACGCCACTTCGGGCCTGGTCACCCTGGTTGCCGAGCGTCGCTGCGCGTTCGCGGTCTTCGCGCAACGTGCTTTCGCGAGCTGTGACGACTTGACGCCGACCTGATCGGTGCAAGCCATTGGGGGCGGGAGCTTTTCCCGCCCCCTTTCCCGGAGGATGTTCAATGTCGTTTCGTCTTCACATGGACAATGCATTTCGCTATGACGCCGGCATCCGCGGCCAGCTCACTCGCGATTGTAAGCGTGTCGTGGGCAAGCACAACCTGCAGCAACCCGCGGACTACATCGACGCACTAGCCATCGCCGCGGCCGACATTCGGTATCACGCGAAACTGTTTGACTGCATGGCCGAGTACGCCGAGCGCCGCCAGTTCGAGCGCCGGGCGGAAACCTGCCGTACCAAGCGCGAGTTCCTGCAGCGGCTCAAGCAGCGCGTGCGCGCATGACGAGGCATACAGTCGGCGACGGCCGCGGCCGACGACGCGTCTTCGTGGACGGTGCCGAGGTAGCGCACCCCATCTGGGCGGACACCCAGGCCGGGATCGTCGAATGCTATACCGAACCTTTGCGCAAGACTTCTGACGACGAACTGGCCACTGAAATTGTCCGGGGCCGCGTCGAGGTCGTGCCGTATGGAGGATGTCACATGAAAATCAAAGCCGCCCGCCTGATCACCGGCCCCACCACCGGGCGTATCGAGAAGGGCGAAATCCGCGACCTGCCGACGGCGCAGGCCCAGCGCCTGATCGCACTGCGCATGGCCACCAAGGCCCTGCGCCCTGAACCCGAAACACCCGAGGCCGCCGCGTACCCGACCAAGGCGATCCACGATGCGCCGACCGAGCCGGAAGGCCGGAACTACCGGACGAAGCAATGCAAATCGAAGTAGTCGAAGGCCCTGAGTATTACCAGAACTACCTGGCCAGCATGGCGGTC
>DATGUT010000339.1:0-2080 GCA_035301185.1 Salinisphaeraceae bacterium | reverse complement strand
GGCGCCCAGTTTGTGCTGCTGCTGGCCATGGGGATGGCTGTTGTGCGCATGGCATCCGGCCCGCGCGCGCAAGATCGCGTGTTGGCGCTGGATGCGCTTTACGTCAACGCCATGCTGTTATTGCTGAGTATTGGCATACGCACCGGTAGTATGCATTATGTGGAAGCTGGCTTGATCATTGCCTTGCTTGGCTTCGCGGGTAGCGCCGCGTTTGCGAAATTTCTGCTGCGCGGCGAGGTGATCGAATGAATTCACTCCAAGCCTTGCCCGCATGGGCTGCCTTGCTGGTCGGCGCGCTGGTGTTATGTGGCGCTGTGCTGGCGTGCATCGGCTCTGCTGGTTTGCTGCGCTTACGCAATTTCTATCGCCGCGTGCATGCGCCGACCCTGGGCACCACCCTGGGGCTATATTTGATGCTCGTCGCCGCTATCCTGTTCTTTTCCCTGCAGCAGGGGCGCCCAGTCTTGCATCTTATCCTGATCGGCGCCTGCGTCACCGTCACTACGCCGATTACCTTGATGCTGTTGGTGCGCGCGGCCCTATCGCGCGATCGTAAGGATGGCGTGGCGGGCGTACCGCCGGGCATGGTGCCGGAGCCGCCGGATGAGACCGCCGCGGCTGGCGAGTCGCGGCCGACTGGCCAGCATTGAAGCACGCTCGAATGCAGCGCGTACGGCTGCCTTGGGGCTCAGCGCAGCCAACCCTTGCTCTTGAAATATAAATACGGCGCAATACCGGATAGCAGCATGATGACCAGTGCGATCGGGTAACCCCAATCCGTTTCCAGCAGCGGCATAATGCGGAAGTTCATGCCGAAAATGCTGGCGACCACCGTCGGCGGCAGGAACACCACGGCGGCGATGGAAAAGATCTTGATGATCTGACTCTGGCGGATATTGATGAAGCCCATGGCTGCATCCATGAGGAAATTCACTTTCTCGAACAGAAACGTGTTATGCGGGATCAGAGAATCCACGTCGCGCAGAATCTCGCGCACCCATTCGCGCTGCTCGGCCTGCAGGTGGCCACGGCGCAGCAGGTAAGTGAGCGCGCGCTGACTATCCATCAGGCATAGCCGGATGCGGCCATTGATGTCCTCCTGGCGGGTGAGTTCGTCGAACGCGTCTTCCATGTCCACACCGGATTCGGCCAGTACCATGGCGCTGACCCGCTCCAGATCTGTGTGTACTTCTTCCAGCCGGTCGGCCAGATTCTCCACCTTGGTTTCGAACAGCCCCAGAAGCAAGGAGATGGCATCCTGGGCGAGGCTGGGCTCGCGTCGGGCGCGCAGACGCAGCAAACGAAAAACGCCGAGATTGTGCTCATGCAGCGTAATCAGCTGGCCGTCATTGATAATGAAGGCCACCGTGGTCGCTACTGGCCGCTTGTTGTTGTCGTGCAGGAACAGCGAGTGGATGTTGAGGCCATGTTCGTCTTCATAGAAGCGCGCACTGGCCTCGATTTCCTCCACTTCATCCACGCTGGGCAGGCCGGGCGGATACAGCGCATCCAGGTGCTGGCGTTCGCTGTCGGTGGGGTCAGCCAGGTCAATCCATAATGCTTTGCGCAGCGTTTGTGTGTCGGCGTCGCCGGGCAGGGTTTGCAAGATACCGTCGCTGTGAGTGAAAGCATTGAGCATGGACGTCGCCGGTGATTGAGTATTGTCGACAAAGTATAACGGCGGCGGCCGGATTTGTTCATGGCCGCTGGTTGCAGGCCTACGGGGCGCCGTCCAATTGCGCCGGGCCACCATTATCGGGTACAACAGAGTGTGTGCTTGTCTGTTCGGCGGCGTGACGGCGCCTGCCACGCCCTATTTGCAACCCGTGGCAGCGTCGGCCGGGCGTGCGGCACAAGGAGGTCATACCTTTGTGAACGTCATACCGCGCATCTTGAAACTCGACATAGGCGGTCTGCCGGTCGAATGGGTGAACTGGCGTGAAGCCGTGGGATTGTATTTCACCGGCAAGGTGGCTTGGGAAGCCGGCAGCGAAAAAATTCGTTTGCGCGGTGGACGCTGCCGTGAAACCGGTGATCGCAGTGTGATGTCGATTGATTCGATCATCGCCGTGCGTGATCG
>DATGUT010000338.1:0-3811 GCA_035301185.1 Salinisphaeraceae bacterium | reverse complement strand
CCACCTTTCCGCAAATGGACGATGTGCGTTTCAGCCACGCCTGGGGTGGGCCGATCGCGTTGTCCACGCGCATGGCCGTGCAGCTGCAGCCATACCACGAGGGCAGGGTCGTGTGGGCGGGCGGCTATTCCGGCTTTGGCGTGTCCGCCAGCCGCTTCGGCGCGCGCCTGGGCCTCGCCATGCTTGATGACACGGGCGCGCCCGAGCTGGAGCTGGACTGCGTGCGCACGCTGCCGAACCGGATCCCGCCCGAGCCCTTTCGCTGGCTCGGCGCCAAGCTCACCATGTATGCGCTCGATGATGTCGATGCCAAGGGCGGCTGGCGCAAGGCCTGGATCAATTTCGTCCACCGGCTGGGGTTCCCATTGTGAGATCGTCATGGGCGCCCGCATCGCAATTGCCTGCATACAATTGCATGCATTTCGGCGGAACTTGTCAGTGAACGGTTCTAATCCCAGCCCTCCAAGCGGACCAAGAGCGATTCCAGCCAGCCGGGCTGCAATGGCGGCAAGGTCGCTTCTTCAGGGTTGGCGGGCAATGTCATCACATATTGATGCTGCTTGCCCACGGTCTGCAATTCCAGGCGGCCGCCATGATGGAAAGCAAGCAGATAGGCCGCAAGAAGCCCGGCTGCTGCGTTTGCGGTAAGGTTGCTGTCGGCTGGCATTGCGGCAGTGGGCAGCGTCAGTGCCACTGCATCACCAGCGGCTGTCGGCTGCAGGCTTGCGCCACTGGCGGGAGCATCGGCGACGCGGGCAAGCTCTTGCAACATGAGCGCCGCCGGTTCTTCTGCCACCTGGATAACGGGTATGGCGGCGGCGTCCGCGCAGTCAACCTGGGCGAAGGCATTGCTGATCAGCTGCTTGAGCTGGGTCGCATCCAGGGCAGTGGGAAAGCGCTCGCCATGGTTCGTGGTCGTTGCGGTTCGGGCAATTATGTCGCCGATGAAGGCGAGCGTCTGCCTGATTTCATGCTCGGTCAGCTGCCAAAGATCAAGATACCGTGAAGAAATCAGCTCGCTCGGCTCCGGCGCTCGCAGGTGATCGGCAAGGTATTGCGCCACGGCATTTTGACTGTACCGAAGGTGGGTGAAGCTGGCGCTCATCACGACCAGATCACGCAGGCGCCCGAGCTGCACCATCCGCTGCCAGACGCCCATCTTCTCGCGCATGAGTGCGGCATGCTCGTGGCGGAGCTGGAACAACTCCATGGCCTGGCGCACTTCGGTACGCAGCGTTTTTATATCCCATGGTTTGGTGATGTAGCGGAAGATTTCACCGCGGTTCACCGCCTCGATTGCATCCTCCAGGTCAGCATAGGCTGTGGTGAGAATCCGGACAATATGCGGCCAGTGCCTGCGCACCTTCTTCAGCAGCTCGACTCCGGATTCGCCCGGCATGCGCTGGTCGCTGACCAGTACGCCAATGTTGTCTCCCTGTGCCTCCAGGATCTCCAGCCCGGCCTGGGCGTCGGCTGCGATATGGACCGTGAAGTTGCGGCCCAGTGCGCGCTGAAAATATTTGAGCGCCATTTCTTCATCGTCCACGTACAGAATCGCGTACTCGGATGCGCGCATCATGTTGCCCTCGTTCATTGCTTCATGTCCCCCCATGAATCATTGCCTGATCCTGCCGATCATAAGCGATGGGTAGCCATAGATCGAATTGCGTATATTGGTTCAGTTTGCTGCGGCAGTGAATTTGTCCACCGAAGCTGGTCATGACCTTGCGGCAGAAGCCCAGCCCAATGCCGGCGCTGCTCTGGTCATTGGAAAAACTGGCAAAGTCGTCAAAGATCCTTGGCAGCTGCTCCGGAGCAATGCCGGTGCCTGTGTCCTTGATGTGCAAGACATTCCTGTTCTCGCGCGTCGTGGTCCAGATGCAGACTTCGCCACTGCCCGCGGCTGCTACGGCACGCAGGGCGTTGCGCAGCAGGTTGTGCAAAACAAGCACCATCAGATTGACAGTGCCGTTGAAGTGAAAATCCGGCCCCGAGGTCCACCGGGTTACGCTGCGTTCGCTGTCGGTAAACGGAAAATCCTCAAGTGCAACGGTCACACAATGGCTGATCGCGCAAGGCTCGAACAGCGCCGGATTGATGCGGTACGCGCCGGCGTTGGCCAGCAGCAGATCAATCACGGCGTTGGCTCGATTGACCACGCGATTGACGCTGCCCGTCGACTTCTTCAGCACTTGCCGATGGCGCTCGGTGACGGGCTCAAGATCGGCGCCGTGCTGCATCGCCCAAGCGTAGCCTTCAAGCAAGGTGGGCAGATATTTCTCGATCCCGAGTGCCGCCGACTGAATGGCCTTCAGCGGCGTGCGCATTTCGTGCGCCATGTGGCTGGCCACCATCAGCATGCCGCGGCGCCGTTCGGCAAGCAGAGCCAGCTCATATGCGCGCGTATGGTACATATCCATGGCTGCCGCAAGATCAGCGCGCAACTTGCCGATGTCCCACGGCTTGGTGATGTAGCGCCAGATCTCGCCTTGGTTGACGGCCGCGATCGCCTGGTCGATGTCGGTATAGGCTGTCGTCAGCAGGCGCACGACATGAGGATATTCTTCCTTCGCCTCGCTGAGCAGCAACACGCCGTCGCCGCCGGGCATTCGTTGATCGGTGATCAGTACCGCCACGCGATCGCCATAGCGCGCCAAGGCGGCTCGCGCTTCGGTGTAATCGTTCGCCGTTCTGACATTCAATTCGCGTCCAAAAGTGCGCTCGAAATACTTGCGTATCAACGGCTCATCATCGACGAACAATACAATGGGGTTGCTGATCGGCAGGCTCATTGCGGATATGCCAGCGCGTCTTCCGAGCATACTCTGCCCGGGCTGGGCGGCCTGAGTGCCAGGTCAAAGCTGAATTCGGTCCATTCGCCTTCTTTGCTGGCAACCTGCAGCTCGCCGCCATGATTGCCGATGATGGTCTGACATACACTCAAGCCCATGCCCATGCCCTCGCCGACTTCGGCCGTGGTATAGAAGGGATCAAAAACGTGTTCCATGGTGGTTGCCGAAATCCCCGGACCATTGTCACGCACGGAGATCACGAGTCGCTCGCCCTTGGGGTGCGCCGACAGGGTGACTCGGCCCTGGCGCTCAAGCGCCTCCGAGCGCAATGCCTTGAAGGCATTGGACAACAGATTGATCACCACTTGGGTGATGTGGTTGCGCGATCCGATGACTATCCAGTCGGACTCGACAAGATTGTCGATCTCGAATTCGCGAGTTTCATGAACCAGCATCTGCAATGCCGCATCCGTTGTTTCTGCAAGCCGGAATTCCACCTGCTCGCCCTTGGTTGGATAGGCAAATGCGCGCAACTCCTTGACGATGCCGCGGATTCTTTGCATGCCGCCGTCGATGTCGGCCAGGATTTCCTTGAGATCGTCCTCCGATTCGACCAGCGGATCATTCTTGGCGAACTCAAGCGCGGTGAGCGTATAGTTCAAGGGATTGTTGATTTCATGCAGCAGGCCCGCGGCCAGGCGCCCGAGCGCATTGAGTTTTTCACTGTGGATGAGCCGATCCCGCGTCTGCTGCAACTCGGCGACCGTTTCTTCCAATTCACGATTGCGGCGCTGCAAGTCCTTCTCCAATTCGGCTGCACGCAGCAGGTTGCGCAGGCGCGTGCGCACTTCGACGCCGCTGAAGGGTTTGGTCAGGAAGTCATCCGCGCCATTCTTCAGCGCCACCAGTTTCGATGGTTCCTCGGCGCGGGCAGTCAACAACACGACGCGCGAGGCGCGCAGTTCCGGATCCTGCTTGATCAGCCGGCAGGCTTCGAGCCCGTCTATTTCCGGCAGCAT